>JAQZBD010000159.1 GCA_029239235.1 Herbinix sp. | reverse complement strand
GGGGCGTACATCGCCGCGGATACAAATATATCCTACCACAGCTCGGCGGATATGGATACTACAGAATAGATATTCTGTCGTTGGATCCTCCTCAAAGTGTGCAATTAACGGAGTGTGCTTTTTAAATAAATGCTCCATAACCATTTTATTATTCATATTTTCAATGGAGCTTTTTTTTAGGTAGCGTTTATTATTATGGACTTCAAAGTTGCTATTATAATCATCGATTGGGCTGCAGGCAATGACGGAAAAGCTGGTACTGCAGATGGTAATGGGATTATTTAAATAGGTTCTGGCAGTATTAATAATCGATTGAATTCCATATCCAGCATGGAGAACATGGAACATCTCCTCCCGCTTTAGCTTTGTCTGATGGAATCTAAGGATCTCCTTTTGGATACAGTTGGAAAGCTCCATTGGATTAAGCTGCTGATAAATATAAAGTCCCGTTTCATTAAAGTGGGCGTTATGACAGTTTAAATATAGAACATATCCATCCAAGGTTTGATCATAAAAATCCTGATAGCTGGCAATGTAGAGAATAGAAGGTGAAAGTTCGTAATTATCATCATTTCCGTTAAGTAGGAATTGCACACTTTCTATTTGCTGCTCTGGATTAATGGAACCGTGGACATGCACTTTAAAATCCTTTTCTATTTGCTCTATGATTTTCTTAAGATAGGCCATGATAACTCCTTTTTTGTATTCAGACATTTGTAGGAAATTAATATAATAATACTCTCGTTTCTTCTACAGATGATGGATGAAAATTTGGCATAAAAATGATATTATTTTAACAATGGTATAACATTTTTGTTAAACATGCAATATCAAAATGTTTAAATTAGCTTTTTCTTATTTAGACAAATATACTAAAATATAAAAAATTGAAAGGCAAGGGTGTTAAAATGAAAGCAAAGGTAATGGGTGTTTCAACAGGTAGAAAGGACAGTAATAGTGAGATTTTATTAAAGGAGGCTCTTTTAGCCTGTCAGGAAGCAGGAGCTGAGGTTAGAATGATCAACTTAAGAGATTATAATATTCTCGACTGTACCGGATGTACTGCCTGTACCATTGGAATGTCACAGGGGAAAAATGTTGGTTGTGTTCTGGATGATAAGGATGATAAGAAGAAGATCATGGAAGTATTGCTAGAGCAGGATGGAGTTATATTCTCAGCACCTACATACGATCTGATGGCTTGTGCTTTGTTTGCTAAATTTGCACAGAGAAGCCTTAGCTATGAAACCTCTTTCTTAGAGCATATTCATGCAATTGAACATAGAGATAGAGTAAGTGCTTTAATCGCAGTAGGAGGTTCTACACGCTCCTGGCAATCAATGGCACTGGAAAGCATGCAAGCCGCTATGTTTACCACAGACTTCAAGGTGATTGATATGTATCTGGCAACAAGAGTTCCTGCACCTGCACAGTGTTTATTGGATGACGAGATGTTGGCTCGCGCTAGAAAAACCGGAGAAAACATTATGGCTGCAATCAACACACCGGTAGCAGAGCGTAAATGGCTGGGCGATGAAGATATGGGCTGGTGTCCAAACTGTCATTCCAATGCCCTGATTCTTGGAGAGGTTCAATGGGATGGTTTACATTATCCGATCGAGTGTCAGGTTTGCGGAGCCGGCGGTACCTTGGAGAAGACAGAGGATAATAAGTGGAAATTTGTGATTCAAGAGGATGGTTTAATCCGCGATAGAACAACAGTGGAAGGCCGCGAACAGCATCTGATTGAAATAGCACATACTCAGGGCGGATTTTTCAAGAATCCTCAGAATAGAGAGATTGTTAAAGAGAAGATTGGAAAGTATAAAGAGCTTCAGTTTGTTGGACTTGAGTAAAGGATTCGAGCGTCAAAAGCTCAATTAAGGAATTGATGATGAATATGATGGTATCTATATCCATCTGGACTTGCCTTACCATCCTTGAATCGCCTGAAAGGAAGGCAATTCAAAGATGCCGGTCTGCGCCATCTGGATATAGATACCATCATATTCATCACTTTTAGTCTTTGAGAGCTTTTGACGCTCGAATCTTAAAAGAGGATAAAAGTTGAAAAGATGATATAGTCAAATAGTATTAGGAATCATGAAAACACGACCTGGGAAGTCCAAAAAAAGTATGGATTTTCCAGGTTTTTCTGTTTTTTGTAATTGATTACGAATGTTATCTGGAGGCTATTATGATAGGTGATTAATGTTGCAATATGTCTAAAAATTGGTTATTATAGAAGGGATAGGAGGGGTAGGGGATGAAGTTAACATTTACAGGTAAAATATTATCTATGGTGATTGTTTTGGTTATAGTATGTACTATTTCTTTTGCTTCATTGGCTTATTTTATGATGCAGCGTTCTGTAATTAATCAGATGAAAATGGATGGCACAACATTAATTCTGAATATTAAGGGTTCAATGATGAATAACGACCTGGTCACTCAAAAGGATTTGCAGCAATATTTTTTACTAGTAAAGGAAGAAAGCCAGGGAAATCTGGTATACATATCTATGTCCGATGAGAATTCTAATATCATCGTATCGGATTCAAGTGAAATAAGTGAGAATGATTCAGGTGCAGAGGTGGATGCGGTAACATCTGCGACAACTACGGATGAGGGTAACCTCTTTCAGTCAATAGAGGATAATGAGACAATTGGACAGATGCTTGTGACTCCGGAGGGAGAGCAGGTATATAATATTTCCGCAGGATTTCAGAAAACGGAGTCGGTGTCAGGGGTACTTAATATCGGTATCTCCCTGGAAAATATGTACGTGCAAATTAGAAATACAATGCTGGAAATAGCAGCCATATCCGCGGGTATTATGCTGCTGTTTATTGTACTGGGCAGCTTGTTTGCAAGAAAAATGGTGCAGCCGATCCGGATGATGTCGGAGAAGCTTAAGCTATTTGCTGAAGGCGATTTTACGGTAGGTTTTGAGCATAAAAGCAAGGATGAAATTGGTCAAATGAATTTGCAGCTGGAACATATGAGAAAGAATCTGCAGAATATGATCGGAGATATTCAGGTTAATGCAAATCAGGTATCACACAGTTCCCAAAGTCTGACCAATATAATTGAAGGAACTGCGGAGGCGGCGGAGAGCATATCTGCGGCATCCAATGAACTTTCGGAAGGATCCTTAGACCTTTCCCAAAATACGCAGAAGGGATTTGAGCAGCTTGGTAGGCTGGCAGATGCCATCCATGGAATTTATGAACATGCTGACGCTATGAAGTTAAAAGTTGAAGCAGCTAAAAGTGCCAACCAGGCAGGAACGGAAAGTATTCAGCAGCTGCAGCACGCAATCATCCATAATACTAACATAACAGGCAATGTTAAGGATCAGGTAATGCTGCTAAGTCAGCAATCGGAATCGATTGTACAGATCACCTCGGTGATCAAACAGATTGCTGAGCAGACTAATCTATTAGCACTCAATGCAATGATCGAGAGTGCCCGTGCTGGTGAGTATGGAAAAGGCTTTGCCGTGGTGGCTGATGAGATAAGTAAGCTGGCCAATCAGACAGCCAGCTCCATCTCAAATATCGATCATATTGTACAAGGAGTCACCTTATCCATCTCAAAGACGACGGAATTCATGGAAGAGGGATCCGGAGCGATTCAGACTACAAATTTGGTCTCTGCTGATACAAAGAAGGCATTTTATGAGATTGACCAAGCAGTATCCGATATGATCGATGAAATACAGATTCTGATCGATAGCATAATGAAAGCTGATCAGGATAAAAATGAGGTGATTTCAGCAATTGAAAGAATAACCGTCATTGCGCAAAAGGAAAATTCATTCACAGAAGAAATATCTGCATCCATGGAGGAGCAGATGGCCGGTATGGAGCAGGTATCACAGGATTCGAAAAATCTGGAAGTAATCGCTGCCAAACTAGATGAATTAATTCGGCGGTTCCAAATATAAGTTCACGAGAAACGTCAATAGAAGGAAAGTAAAGCCTTCGGAACATGAACAGCTATGTGATATGCTGCTGTTTATGTTCCGAAGGCTTTTTTTATTCAGGCTAGGAAAAGAGATCTAATAAATTCCATTCCCTGGGACTTATAACTTTTTGTTATTACTGAAAGAACAATACGCTATTGGACGAAACCAGTAAAAATTGTTAAAATATTATCAGAAATTTAATCGGAGGGGGTGCCCCTATCCGTGTGATATGTATAAAGCCGATGGTGGCAGATGGAGGTTTAAGATGAAAACATTAGAGTCAGATGTAATCGTAGTTGCAGCAGGTCTTTCCGGACTCGCAGCCAGTATTGCAGCAGCAGAAAATGGAGCGAAGGTAATCACATTTGAAAAATCAAATACTACTGGTGGAGCAGCTAATATGGGTATGGGACCTTTAGGTGTTGGTTCTCCAATTCAAAAAAATCAGATGATCTCCTTAACACCTGGAGAAGCCTTCAGAAAGCATATGTATTTTACTCATTATCGCGTTGATGCTCGTATGGTTCGCGATTACTATTATAAATCAGGTGATACCATTGAATGGCTGATGGATATGGGTGTAGAATTTGTTGGCGTACAGAGAGCCTTCAGTGCACCAGAAGTAACCAGAGCATATTCCGATGGTGAATTTACCTGGCATGTAGTTAAACCGGAAGGCGGCGGAATGCCTGGACCTCGATGTGCTACTACTATGACAAAGAAAATGACAGAAAAAGCACAGGAATTAGGCGTTAAATTATTATTAGAGACACCTGTTACAAAGATTATTATGGAAGATGGTAAAGCTGTTGGTGTACTTGCAAAAGACAAAAGCGGTGAAGAGATTGAAGCAAGAGCTAAAGCAGTTATTATTGCAACTGGAGGTTTCGGTGATAACCCTCACATGATTAAAGAAGAGACCGGTTATGAATTTGGTAAAACCATCTTTAACTTTGCAATTCCAGGCATGAAGGGTGAAGGAATCAAAATGGCTTGGGAAGCTGGTGCAGGACATACCCCATGTACCATGGAGCTGATGTACCAATTGCCGGATAATATGAATCACTTTATTCTGGATGGAGCGTTCCGCCAGCCTTGTTTATGGGTAAACCGTAATGGTGAGCGTTTTATGCCGGAAGATCAGATTGCTAACACCACCTTTACCGGAAATGCAATCACCGTACAGCCAGGCAGTGTAGCATATTCTATCTTTGACAGCAAGCTGCTTAAAAAGTACAAGAAAAAAGGACCGGACATCATATCCCACGTACATCCACATGATTTATTTGATCATTTTGATGAGCAATGGGAAAAGGATCTGGAAGAAGGCTATGAGTGCATAGCGCAGGCGGATACAATTGAAGAACTTGCAGAAAAAGCTGGCATTGACGTAGAAGGCTTTGTGAAACAGGTTGAAGAATATAACGAAATGTGTGAAAACAGTTATGATGAGCTCTTTGAAAAGGATAGAAATTATATGCAGCCAATTGAAAAAGGACCTTTCTATTGCTGCAGACAATATGTTGGTGCATATGGTTCCTTAGGCGGAGTTATGATTAATTACAAAACTGAGGTTATGAATCAAGATGCAAAAGTAATTTCTGGTCTTTACTGTGCAGGAACGGATGCATGTAATATCTTTGGAGACAGCTATCCATTTATTCTGTCCGGTAATACCATGGGCTTCTGCTTAAACAGCGGACGTATCGCAGGAGAAAATGCAGCTCTCTTAGTGGAAGAAATGTAATGTTAAAAGTGGCTTTTGAATTATTCGTATAGAACGGGCAGAGGGAGCATGAACTTACCCATATGCAAGCCGAAACACATTTCATAGATGTTTTAGGTATTGCATTTTGGGGGTCATACTCCTTCTTTCCGACTTTGTGAATCCGGTGTGAAGAGGATGTTATAACAATCACAGTAAGCTTACTTGCTATACATGTGTCACACAGTAACAATAGTCACATGGCTGACCTTGGAGGTTAAGATATGAAGATAACAATTGAAGGAAAAGTAATTGAGGCACAGGAAGGTGCTTCAGTTTTAAATACCGCATTAAAAGAAGGAGTTTACATCCCTCATATATGCAAGCATCCAGACTTGGAGGCAATCGGCGGATGTCGTCTTTGCATGGTGGAAATTGATGGAGTTGAGGGCGCTGTACCGGCTTGTAAAACGAAAGTGGAAGAAGGTATGGTGGTTCATATCCATGCTCCTCAAGCAGATAAAGTTAGAAAGATGGCTATGGAGTTGATTTTGGCTACCCATCCGGCAGAATGTACCGGATGTCCGAAGTATGGAAAATGTGAATTGCAGTCCCTATACCAGTATATGGGCGTAGGGCCGGAACGCTGGAGAAAAAAATCCAGAGTTGTAAAAAATGATGACAGTAATCCATTGATTCAGCACTTATTCACCAGGTGTATCCGCTGTGGACGTTGCATTCGTGCCTGTAGAGAGCTGAGAGGAATTAAGGTTCTGGATTACCAGAAGACAAGTGACGGAGTGCGTGTTGGTATTGACGGAGGAGTATCTCTAAGAGAAGCAGGTTGTAAATTCTGCGGTGCTTGTATCGAAGTATGTCCTACCGGTTCTATTATGGATGCATTTAACATGATAAAGGATGACAGATCCTATAGTGAAAACATGGTACCCTGTAAAGCTGCCTGTCCGGCTCATACGGATATTCCAAGATATATCAGATACATTAAAGAAGGTGAGTTTGCAAAGGCTACAGCAGTAATTCGAGAGAGAGTACCCTTCCCGGATACCTTGGGTTGTATCTGTAACCACGTTTGTGAAGACAATTGTAAGAGAAATGAACTTGGAAAGCCCATCTCTGTATGTAAGCTGAAGAGAGCCGCAGCCGTGAGGGATGATGGAGCTTGGAAGAGCAAAGTGAAAAAGTCAGAGCCTACTGGCAAAAAGGTTGCTGTTGTAGGCGGTGGACCAGCAGGATTATCAGCTGCCTATTATTTGGCAAAGAAGGGTCACGCAGTTACTGTCTTTGAAGAGAATGAAAAAGCCGGAGGACAATGCCGTTATGGTATTCCTGCGTATCGTTTACCCGATGAAGTATTAGATCAGGAAATTGCAGATATCCTTGAAATGGGAGTTGATCTGCAAACAGGAAAGAAAATTAACGCACCGAAGGAACTTCTGGAGCAGGGATATGACTCTGTGCTAGTATCCGTAGGTACGCATAAGGGAACTATTCTGCCGCTGGAAGGAAATCAATTGCCAGGAGTGCTGGTCAATGCAGATTTTTTAAAGAAGGCAAGACTCGGTACTACAGGAGATGTGGGTGAGCGTGTAATGGTACTTGGTGGTGGAAATGTAGCCTACGATTGCGCTAGAACCGCTGTTCGCCTTGGGGCGAAGGAAGTGCATATTGCATGTCTTGAAAATACAAAACAGATGACTGCCTCAGAGGATGAGATTCATGAAGGTGAGGAAGAAGGAATCCTTCTTCATTCAGCCCATTCCTTCCTTCAAATTACCGGTGATACTAAGGTAGAAGGAGTTGAACTACAGAAGGTTGATAAATTCTATTTCGATGAGAATCATAAAGCGGTGATCGAATTAGTAGAAGGAACCAAGGAAATCATTCCGGTGGATACCGTTATCTTTGCGGTAGGTCAAAAACCTGCCGGTACTGAGGACATGGGACTGGATTTAATTAATAATGCATATATCCGTGTGGATGCGAAGAGACAGACCAGCAAGGAAGGTATTTTTGCTGCCGGAGACGTGGTGACAGGAACGAAGTCAGTGATAGCAGCCATTTCAGAAGCAAGACGTTCCGCAGAGGAAATTGATCGTTACTTAGGCGGGGACGGGGATATCTCAGAACAGCTAATTGAAGCAGAAACCCCAAGCCCTTATTTCGGACAATGCCGCGGCTTTGCTGATCTGGAGAGAAAGCAGCCGGAGCTGTTAGATGCGGATATCAGAAAGAAAAGCTTTGTATTAGTGGAGCAGCCCTTTTCAGAAGAGGTGGCAAAATGCGAAGCCAGCAGATGCTTACAATGTGATCAGAGAATGAGGCTCACCAGACCAAAGCTTTGGAATGAATATGGAGGGGAGGAACAATAATGAGTGAATATATGATCTTTAATTTAGTACCAACCTTTCATGAGGCACCAATTTCACTTAATCTGTTTTTAAAAGATACCTCTAGCTTTCTAAAACGTCTGAATGCGGAGCAGGCAGATAAAAAATATATCCTCTATCCGAAGCAAAGCAAGGAGATGAAGAGATATCTTGAGCAGGCGGAGGGTGATACCATTATCACCTATTTGCCAATGGAAACAGCAGGTGCTTTTGTATACGGAAATAAAACAGCTGTCGTAAGAGTAATTGACGGTGAAAAGCCGCTCCCAACAGGAGTTAATGATGAGCTCCCCGTATTTTCTGCGGAAGAGTTCAGTGATATTGATATAAAAACCGTTATAATTGGTGGGAATGCGAAGAAGAAGGGTACCTTTACCTTTTCCAAGAAAATAACACCAAGAGCTATTTTGGACCAATGTTCCTCAGTTAAGGAATGGAAAGGAATATACTTTGGTTATCCAATGGGTAAAATGCTTGGAGCGAACCAGTTGGACGAAGAAATTGAATTAACTACAGACTACATCCATATTTTTGATGAGACGGACTGTATTCTGGATCAGCTGTATAAGATAGCAGAGCGTTATAGTAAGGAATCCTGCGGAAGATGTGTTTATGGCTTTGAGGGAGTTACTCAAATCAATATGATATTATCCGATCTGGTTATGAAGAAGGGTAAAAGTGAGGACATAGAATTGCTGCTGGATCTTTGCAGTGTCATGGAAACACAAGCCCTTTGCGATATTGGAGCAAGTGCTGCAAGGACGGTGCTTACTGCTTTACAAAATTTCAGAGAAGAAGTCGAAGAGCATGTGGCGAAGAAAAATTGCCGTGCGGTGATATGTGTTAAGTATGTGACCTACCATATTCTTGCGGATCTATGTACCGGATGTACGGATTGTGTAGATGCTTGTGAAGATGATGCAATCCTGGGCAAAAAGAAATTCGTCCATGTCATTGACCAGGACGAATGTATTCAGTGCGGTGCCTGTATGGCGGCTTGTGAGGAAGGGGCTATCGTCAAAGCCGGAGCAGTTAAGCCAAAGACTCCTAAGAAGCCGGTTCCTTGCGGTTGATTATATCAGGTAAAGTAACGAGATTTTAAAGAAGTCAAAGACAAAATTTGATGATTATATGATAGGATCTTTATGAGAAGCTAAAGTACAACTTCTCATAATATTAAATTGTTAATATCTTATTTTTGAGAATAGTGTGCCAAGATAGCACCGTGGAAGTAGTTCTAGAATACTTCCACGGTGCTATCGCTTTTTAAAACTAGATCATGATTCACCTCACAGCCTAAATCCTCCCCATTTGACGCTCTGATCATATCATCTTCAGATACCTCATAATTTTATAGGACAATCCAAAGGCCAGATATTCGTCACCTTCTTCAATCCTGCAATCCATAATGCTTCTTATCTTATCCATACGATACAGCAAGGTATTCTTGTGTACGTGCAGCCGCTTCGCGATCTGAGTCGGCTGTCCCGGTGACTCCAAATATTCATGTAAGGTATGCAGAAAGTCAGTACCGTGGTTCTGATCATACTCCAGGAGCTTTAGCATGCTGGGATGAATGAAAAAGCGGATATTCTCCTGATTCTCACACATTTCAAAGATATGATAAAGATAATAATCGGAGTAATGATGGATTGGCAGCGAGGCTCCCAGCTTTTGCCCCAGTTCTACAGCCTTAATCGCCTGCTGATAGAACCTTCTGGCATTCTTTAAATCATAGAAAAAGTTACTGATGCCTGCTGTCAGATGATTTGCTTCCAGGAATGAGATAAGCCTTTGATACTCCTGTTCCTTAATCCCATCCTTGCGGCTTCGGCTGATTAATATTGCAATTGTATTCTCATAAACAGCATAGATGCTGCTGGGCAAAATCTGATGAAGCTGATCCACGATGATATCCAGTTTGGTACTGGTATTTCGGTAGCTTCTGGCCGGAATCACAAGTAAATACTGTTCTTCCTTCAAATCATACCCGAGTATAGATAGGCGATCCTTTACAGAGGAATAAGTGATATCCGGGTTGTCCAGCAAATCCGCCAGGAAATAAGAATACATAAAACCCTTATTGGAGTTGATAAAGCTATTCTTTTGTAATTCCATAGAGATGATCCGGCTGGTACGATGAAGCATGACAGAGTCAAATTCCTGAAAGGGCTGATCAATCTCACAAAGCATCACATGTCCCACTTCAATATTGTTGATGGTAATGGCATCTACCAACATCCCTTTTCCGTGGAGTGGATTATTGATATAGATTGGCGAATTATTTGCCCGGATTTTTTCATCGATCTTTGCCTGTTTAATAAAGGATAAACCCTGAGTACTAATGTAACCCTCGGTATTCTCCTCCGTAAAAAAAGGATTATCATATACAATTCCGGAAGAGACAGCTAAATACTTATTGCTATTATCCACAATAAATAAGGGGTTTCCAAAGACCTGGTAGGCTACATCTGCTAAATACTGAAGCCCCTGTTCCTTAAAAAATGCATTGATTAGCATGTGCAAACCTGCATTAATTTGCTGTATGTTCTGCAGTAGATCCTGGATTTGATTAAAAAGCTCCATGGGATCAGCTTCACTTTTTAAATAAAGAATGTGAAAAGAGGAGTTTGTATAAATAGACCAATCGATGGGATCACCGTAACAAAGAAGTGTAAATTCGCCGTTAGTATCAGGACTAGGTAAGTGTTTCGTAGAAGTCATGTAAATGACATGATTCTGAAACTTTTTCTGATCCTTGGTGAAGAATTTTATAAGGTCAATATCACTATCAAAATTAGAATTTCCATAATAATTGAATTGAAAATCGGGCAAATGTTCCTTGATTGCATATAGTTCCATGCGATTCCTCCTGAACGTTTAAAACACTTGTGCAATTACACAAATAGTGGGTGTCTATTAACTAGAAGTTTGTGCCTAGTCCCATAGAATGTCTGTCTTTAATTATATATACTCCTAGTATATAAAGCAATGAATTGTTTAGAAAAAGGAGATAGAAAATTGAGCTTAAGAGATGAAGTAATTGAAAAAATCAGTGAGAGATTAACAGCCGTCCTTGGAAAAGGTGAATATAACGAAGATACAAAATTTGAGGCTATCGGAATGAAATCAGTTAATTACTCTCAGTTAACAACAACCTTAGAAGACGCTTTTGACGTAGAGGTTCCTTATATGGATTTCAAGAGAAAAACAACAATTGGTGCTGCAGCGGATTATGTTGTTGAGCTTTTAGAAGATTAATACCAAATACATGCAATCACAAGTTGCCGGTCTGCCCCATCTGAATACATACACATACATATTCATCGCGGCAGTATAAATGCGGTTTTTGACAATTTGATTCATAGAAATAAGTTTTTGATTATTAATTAATTTATAAGATAACAAGGAGGAAACAGATGGAACAGCCAGAATTATTTTCAAAAAAAGAAGTCTTTAACGGCGTTGAAGTAGAAACCTTATACCGTCAGGCAAGAGTTCCTGTGGATCCTGAGGAAGGTTTGGATTTATCCAAGCTGGAAGGTATTGCATCAACAGCACATGGTTTTTGTGCTAAATTCAACCAAAGATCCTATGTGAATGAAGATGGAGTCCTTTGCGAACAGGATGTTCCGGTAATATTAAGAGACGGAACTACAATTTATACTGACATCTATCGCCCTATCGGCGAGACTAACATTCCATGTATTGTTTCATGGAGTTATTATGGAAAAAGACCAGGAGATGGTATGTCCGAATGGCAGGTAATGGGAGTACCCCCAGGTACTATTTCCACCATGTCCAAATTTGAATCTCCTGATCCGGGCTTTTGGTGCCGCCATGGTTATGCAATTGCCAATGTAGATCCAAGAGGTACAGGACACTCAGAAGGAGATATTAACTTATTCGGTACTCAAGATGCACAAGACGGCTATGATTTCATTGAATGGGTAGCACAGCAGCATTGGTGTAATGGACGAGTTGGTATGGGCGGAAATTCTTGTGTTGCAATGACACAGTTCAGAGTGGCAGCTCAGCAGCCTCCTCACCTGGCATGTATTGCTCCTTGGGAAGCAACCACTGATATTTATAGAGAATCCATCTTTGAAGGTGGTGTTCCAGCATTAGCATTTAACGAGTTTATCGTAGCATCCTTAACTGGTCCTAATAAAATTGATGACCAGGTAGCTATGGCTAGACAATATCCTCTGATGAATGCTTATTGGCAAGATAAGATTCCTGATTTCAAGAAAATAAAGATTCCTACATATGCATGTGCATCCTGGAGTCATTTCCACTTAAGAGGATCCTTCAATGCATTCAGAAAGATCCGTTCTACAAGAAAGTGGTTAAGAGCACATAGAGAACAGGAATGGCCAGATTTATATGATCCTAAAAATATTGAGGATTTAAAGTGTTTCTTAGAAATATCAATAATGGCTGGGAGATGACACCTCGCTATCGTATCGAAGTAACGGATGCCTTTGATTGTGATTATCAGACAAACCGTCCTGAGAAAGAGTTCCCGTTAGCGAGAACAGAATATCAGAAATTATATCTGGATTCTAGCAATATGTCACTGGCTGAAGAACCAATTGAAAACGAAGCTAAGGTTAGCTATGATGCAAATGAAGGCGTTGCAAACTTTGACTTCCAGTTTGATAAGCAAACAGAGATTACTGGTTATATGAAGCTCCGTCTTTGGGTTGAGGCAGATGGCCATGATGAAATGGACATGTTTGTTAATATCCAAAAAACAGATGAAAATGGAAACTGGTTACCAACCTATATCTTAGGTGAGCCACATCCAGGCTCCTGGGGTAAGATGAGAGTCTCCCACAGAGTATTGGATGAGAAACTTTCCACAGACTATGAGCCAGTTCAGTCACATTTAAAAGAAGAAAAATTAAGCCCAGGTGAAATAGTTCCTGTAGATATCGCAATCGTTCCTTCCAGTAAGATCTGGCATAAGGGACAGAAGCTGAGAGTTCAAGTTGCAGGAAGATATATTCGAGAAGGCTGGTTTGAGCCGCTTGCATGGGAGACTGATAACAAAGGCAGTCATGTTATCCACACCGGTGGTAAATATGAGTCCTTCCTTCAGATTCCTGTGATCCCTCCGAAATACCAGGCTGGAGATTATATTTACAGATAAACATAAAAGGGCTGTTTCTAACAGCCCTTTTCTACGGTTTGATGAGTAGTCCGAGGTTAAGGCCTTGGACTGTTCACTAAGAAGCTGATAAGGAGAACAATTATGAGTGTAATGGATAGTATTTTCCAGAAAGCTATTGCGAATCCTCAGAGGGTGGCTTTTCCGGAAGTGGAAGAAGAGAAAATATTACTGGCAGCTAAGGAATCTCTAGATCGGGGTATCTGTAAACCGGTGCTGGTAGGTAAAAAATCCGAGATATTAAAATATGCGGAAACAGCCAAGGTAGATATCTCTGGTATGCAGATATTTGACTGTGAAGAAGAAGCACAGCTTGATCAATTGATTGAGAATTATATTGCAGTGAATACAATGAACAGTGCTAAGACAATGAAGAGAAAATCGAAAGACTCTTTGTATGTAGCATTGATGCTAGAAGAGATTGGTGAAGTGGATGCAACCTTTGCCGGTATGTCCCATACCACCGGTGATGTTATCCTGGCAGGTCAGATGGTAGTAGGCTTGCAGGAAGGTGTAACCACAGTATCCAGCGTTGGTATCGCTAATATCCCGGGATACAACGGTTCTGAGGGAGAGCTCCTTGTAATCGGTGATAGTGCAGTGTGTGCAAATCCATCTTCAGAGGATTTGGCAAGTATTGCTATTTCAGCTTGTGATACAGCTAAGAGCTTATTGGGCTGGGATCCAAGATGTGCTTTGGTTTCTTTCTCAACCACAGGAAGTGCAGAGCATGAGTTGATTGATAAAGTAATAAGTGCAGTAAAGATAGCAAATGAAATTAGACCGGATTATAAAATTGACGGTGAGTTCCAATTGGATGCAGCGATTTCTCCAGCGGTTGCAGCGAAAAAAGTAAATCGTCCAAGTGAAGTTGCTGGTAAAGCAAATATCATTATTTGGCCTGACTTAAATGTTGGTAATATCGGCGTGAAGCTATTACAGCAGTTTGCACATGCAGACGCTTATGGCCCCGTGCTTCAGGGCTTTAAGAAGGTTGTATGTGATTGCTCCAGAAGTGCACCGGTATCCGAGCTGGTTGGAAATATTGCAATTTCAGTAGTACGTGCTCAAAAGGGATAATGTATTACAGTTGCTTTAGGTAGTGAGATGAATATGCATGTATCTATATTCATCTGGACTTGCCTTACCATCCAGTGCTCGCCAAATGCAGGCGATCACTAGATGCCGGTCTGCGCCATCTGAACATAGATACATGCATATTCATCGCTATAGTACTACGAGGAGTAATGATTGCTAAAATACTATATTGCTTTGAATGGTAAGTAAAAGATATAAATATGAACTTAATTTTTTATTCATCTAATTAAGCACAGATTATACGAGTGCTGGAATGGGGTCAAGGAATGAAGATATATAAAATTTTTGCCATTAATCCGGGTTCTACTTCAACTAAAATTGCTCTTTTTGAAGGGGATAAGACGGTTTATTCTGCTAATGTGAATCATGAAGCAGATAAATTGGCACAGTTTAAGGACTTATCTGATCAGCTCTTATATCGTAAAGAGACGATTTTGAACTTATTAAAAGAGAATAATGTATCATTGGAAGGCGTTGATGCCTTTGTTGGACGTGGCGGCGGACTGCTAGCACTTCCTGGAGGTACTTATGAAATCAATGATATCTTACTTGAGCATGCAAGAGTCGGTGCAAATGGTGTAACTCATCCGGCACAGTTGGGAAGCCAGTTAGCACATGAGTTTTGCCAGGAATACGGCGGAAGAGAATTCGTTGTAAATCCTCCGGATGTGGATGAGTACCAGGATATTGCAAGAGTAACGGGGATTAAGGAAATCACTCGTGCCAGCCATATTCACTCCTTAAATCAGAAGGAAACTGCAATCAGACATGCAGAGTCCATCGGTAAGAAATACGAGGAATGCAATTTTGTAGTTTGTCATATTGGCGGCGGTATCTCCGTTGCAGCACATAAGTTAGGAAAAATAGTAGACGGAACAGACGTTGTAGAAGGGGAAGGACCTATGGCTCCTACTAGAGCCGGTGCAGTACCTGCAGGTCCGTTGATTCGTTTATGCTTCTCAGGAAAGTACAGTGAGAAGGAAATGCTGGCTAAGTGTACAAGAAATGGCGGTATGGTTGATCTGATCGGAACAGCTGATACTCTTGAGATCAGTAACAGGGCAGCACAGGGCGAGCGCTATGCAAAATTAATCTGGGATGCCATGATTTATCAGATTATCAAATCTATCGGTTCTATGGCAGCAGTTCTTCATGGCAAGGTTGATGGAGTACTATTAGGCGGCGGTATGGTATATAACAAGGATCTGGTAGCTCAAATCACAGAGGCATGCTCCTATATTGCACCGGTAGTTGCTTATCCGGGAGAGTTTGAGATGGAGGCAATGGCTAGCGGAGCAATTCGTGTATTAGATCAGTTAGAAACACCAAAATCATATACCGGTGTAGCTATCTGGAGTGATTTTGAAGATTATAAATAATAAGATTAGCCCTACAAATGGGAAAGATTCACCGTGCTAGTATTAGGAAATCTGTTTGTCAGGCAAATCATAATAATAAAATATGAAATAGGAAGGGGTATTTACAATGGTAAAAAGAACGTTAGAGGAATTACAGGCTTACAATGCACCTGGTCATTTTGGAATGACAGCAATGCGTATTCATGGCAAAGAGGAAACCGGAGCAGAAAAGTTCTGGATGGGTGTGTCCACATTCTTACCTGGCGGCGGAGCAGAATATGCTTACGAGGATAACCCGTTGGAGAAGGTATACTACGTATTAGAGGGTGAAATGACCGTTACCGATAAAGAAGGCAACAAATATGTAATCCATAAGGATGAAACAATCTCCTTTGCTCCAAATGAAGGACGTTACTTAATCAATGAATCAAATCTGCCTGCAAGAATGTTAGTTATTATCAACTATCCACAGGCATAATTGATCTGAAGAACACGATTTGAGATTAATGAAAGCTTGTAAGCTTTCATTTCTATCAGGAGGAAAAGCTCTCTCACAAAAAGCAGAGAGCAGCTCTCTCACAAAAAGCAGAGAGCAAAACTCCTATGGAAAATAGTTAGGAGGAGAGCTTCCTAAATAGAAAGAAAAATTAGGGTAAAAGGTCTCCATATAAAATTAGCAGGAGGTTTAAAAATGGCAGTTGAAAAACAATTCGTAAATAATTTGTTTGATGTATCAGGTAAGGTTGCACTTTTGACTGGTGCTACCGGCGCTTTGGGAAAAGCAATCGCTTTTGGATATGGTTATGCAGGAATGAAGGTTATGGTTACCGGACGTAGCGATGACAAGTGTAAGGCTCTTTGTGATGAGCTTACTGCAGCAGGTATTGAATGCGGCTATTTCGCAGGAGAGCCTTCCGAAGAAGCAGATGTTATTAAAATCGTAAAGGAA
>JAQZBD010000158.1 GCA_029239235.1 Herbinix sp. | reverse complement strand
GAGATGCGATTCATTGCTCTGCGCTGTAAGGATACCATTGCACCGACAGGAACCATTGCTCAGGGTGTTGGAGCAAAGCAGGTGAATGCGAAGGGTGAAGTTTATGAAACCAAATACGGGATTACTACCTCGGAACGTGTCTATGGCACCGTACGAGAGAATCAGGAAGGCAGGGGACCCTGTTATTTAAGAACAGAGGGAATAACACCACTTCAGGATGAAGAGTTAAAGAAAGCATATCTTAACATGGCACCGAGCCAGACTCTAAAATGGATCGAAGCCGGTAAGAATCCAAGTGAACAGAATGTTGAGATTGAAGGTACCGAGCCATATATTGTGGGAGGCCACACAGCAAGCGGGTACTGGATTGATACGAATAGAAGGACTACGATTAAAGGCTTATATGCTGCCGGCGATGTAGCTGGGGGATGTCCTCAGAAATATGTGACAGGAGCACTTGTGGAGGGAGAGATTGCTGCCCATGCCATTCTGGAGGATTTTAAGAACGAGAAGGAAAGCTCATTGTTAAGTCAGCGGGTAGAAGATATGCTGATTGCATCAAAGATAATAGAAATCGAGCAAATATTGAATGAAGATAATCCGGTCTTCATCACCGAGCAATTAGAAGAGGCAATGCAAAAGGTCATGGATACCTATGCCGGTGGAATCAGCACAAGCTATCAATTCAATGAAAAGCAGCTTCAGATTGCAGAGGAAAAGATTGATCAAATTATTGAACTCAGCAAGCATTTAAAAGCGGAAGATATGCATGAGTTGATGTTTGTTTACGAATTGAAAGAAAGACTTGTGGTATGTAAATCAGTGATTGCACATTTACGAGCGAGAAAGGAAACCAGATGGCATAGCTTTGCCGAGAATCTGGACTATCCGGAGAAGAGTGAAGATTGGTTAAAATATGTAAATTCGAAATTAGTGGAAGGAAATCTCCAAATTATTTATCGGGATCTGGTAGGACGGAGGGATATTTATGAGCATAGCAATTAATGGGGATAAATGCGTTGGCTGCAGAAAATGCCTGAAGGTCTGTCCGGGAAACCTGATTAAACTAAATGAGAACAAGAAAGCCTGGATCAAATATCCAAAGGACTGCTGGGGGTGCTCCTCCTGTCTTAAGGAATGTGATCACAAAGCCATTGCCCTTTATCTGGGTGCCGATATCGGTGGCATGGGAAGCAAGCTGACCACCAAAATGGAAGGTGATTTGGTTCACTGGCAGATAGAAAAGAGTAATGGTGAAATTTCTGTGATTGACATTAACCGTAAAGATTCGAATCAGTATTAGATGATTAAATAGATAATCGAATGAAAAATAACAGAAGTTTATTAGTTTCGCAATCATCTATAGATATTAAAAGTTGAAAGGTAGGGGTATGAGAATGAGTAATATGACACATCTTGATGAATTGGAAGCAGAAGCGATATATATTATCCGTGAAGTTGCTGCCGAATGTGAGAAACCGGTGATGCTCTATTCCATCGGTAAGGACAGCTCCGTAATGCTGCATCTGGCGATGAAGGCATTTTACCCGGAGAAACCGCCGTTTCCTTTTATGCACATAGATACCACCTGGAAGTTTAGGGAGATGGTTGAATTTCGTGATCGTAAGGCTAAGGAGCTGGGCATAGAGATGCTGGTTTACAGCAACGAGGAAGGCATTGCCGGGGGCATTAATCCTTTTGATCATGGTTCAGCCTATACGGATATTATGAAAACCCAGGCTTTGAAGCAAGGCTTGAATAAATATGGTTTTACTGCAGCATTTGGTGGCGGTCGCCGTGATGAGGAGAAATCCAGAGCAAAAGAACGAATCTTTTCCTTCCGTAATGAAGCCCATGCCTGGGATCCGAAGAATCAGAGACCGGAGATGTGGAAGCTTTATAATACAAAGATTAATAAGGGTGAAAGCATGCGTGTGTTCCCTATTTCCAACTGGACAGAGAAGGATATTTGGCAGTATATTCAGCGGGAAAATATTGATATCGTATCCCTATATTATGCGAAGGAACGCCCTATCATTTACCGTGATGGAAATATCATTCTAGTGGATGATGACCGATTAAAACTTAAGCCAGGTGAAAAGATTGAATACAAGAAAGTACGTTTCCGAACTCTTGGTTGTTATCCTTTGACCGGCGGTAATGAATCGGAAGCGGTTACCTTGGATGAGATTATCGATGAAACCTTAAGTGCAGTTTCCTCTGAGAGAACCACCCGTGTCATCGACAACGAGGCAGCCGGCAGTATGGAAAGAAGAAAGAGGGAGGGATATTTCTAATGAAGGGCTTATTAAAATTTATTACTTGTGGCAGCGTTGATGATGGAAAATCCACTCTGATCGGACATATTTTATATGATTCCAAGCTGTTGTACACTGATCAGGCTAGAGCACTTGAGTTGGACAGCAAGGTAGGCAGCCGTGATGGAGCCATTGATTACTCCTTGCTGCTGGATGGTCTTATGGCAGAGCGTGAACAGGGAATCACAATTGACGTAGCCTATCGTTATTTTACCACGAACCAGAGAAGCTTTATTGTAGCTGATACACCAGGCCATGAGGAATATACCAGAAACATGGCGGTAGGTGCATCTTTTGCCGATCTTTCCATTATTCTTGTGGATGCAAAGCAGGGGGTACTGCTGCAGACCAGACGTCATGCCAGAATCTGCTCCTTAATGGGAATCAGACATTTTGTCTTTGCAGTGAATAAGATGGACTTAGTCGGATATAGCAAAGAACGTTTCGACGAGATTCAGCAGCAGATAGCTGAATTAGTGCAGGAACTCTCTTTACAGGATGTTAAGATTATACCGATCTCAGCTACCGAAGGAGATAATTTGACTTCAAAGTCAGAGAATATCCCCTGGTATACAGGTGAGGCACTGTTATCCCATCTGGAACAGGTGGATATCGTAGACGATACAGAGGAAGGCTTCTTCTTGACGGTACAAAGAGTGTGCAGGCCAAATCATACCTTCCGTGGTTTCCAAGGGCAGATTGAATCAGGCAGCATCGCTGTTGGTGATGAGATAACGGCTTTACCAAGTAACGAAAAGGCAGTGGTAAAGAGTATTCATATAACAGATCAGGAAGCGAAGGAAGCTTTCAAGGGCCAGGCGGTTACAATTCAGTTGAACAAAGAAGTGGATGTTTCCAGAGGCTGTGTACTTACGAAGGGATCGAATCTGACTACCAGCAAACAATTGACGGTATCCCTTTTATGGATGGATGACAGCGAGCTGACCCCGGATAAGCATTATTTTGTAAAACTTGGAACAAAGCTCATCCCTGGCGTGGTGACAAAGATCAACTACAAGGTAGATGTTAATACAGGTGAACACCGTAACGCCGATCGATTGGTAAAGAATGAAATCGCTGTATGTGAACTAACCTTAGCTGAAAAGATCGTAGTGGATGAGTTTAAGAAGCATAAGACCTTGGGTGAACTGATTCTGATTGACCGAATTACCAATATGACCTCTGCCTGCGGTGTTGTTGAGGAACTTGAAGCTGGTGATGGAAGTCAAAAAGAGGGCGCGACCTTCCAATATGAGAATTTAACTGCCAAGGGCAATCTCTTTGAGGAATTTTATTATAATTTGGAAAGCTCCAGCATCTCCAAGCAAGCGAAGGAACATCCTGCTTACACCGTCAGTGATGAGATACCGGTAAAAGGTGAAAGCTATCACTATCCGGATAACTTTGATGTTCTGGCTCTTCGTGATGAAGTAGCTGTAACTGTTAGAAATAAGAGGATAGAAGCCATAAAATCCTTACAGGATTACCATTATACAGGTTACCCAGTGATCGATGAGAAAGGATTTGCTATAAGAATTGCATCTGAGGCTGAACTAGCGGAATTCTTACATGACGCTAAGGCATCAGAAGAAAAGGAAGCGGCTGCCGTTGCAAATAAGTGGTTAAGCTTTGAAACCTATCGTACCATAGTCTTTAATAATAATTTCTGGATTATATAAAGTTAATCCTTTGATCATTATATCCCTGCTTACGGCATTTCCAAAGCAGGGATATTTATGTTACCCTGCACTGAGGATAGCTGAATAAAAATGATCATAAAAATGCACCTTCCGGCAATCGTTCTAATGTCGGAAGGTGCATCTCGATTATTGGAATATTATTTACAACCCAATAATATTAATTAAAGTAAAACTTTTTTGCATGTAGTTAGGAGTTTAAATAAAAAACATAAAATCTCCGTCGCCTTTGTGCTTTTCTGCTTCAGATACCAGATCATAAAGAGAAGTTAACTTTAAGAATTCTTCAATGGTATGATCCAAAGGTTTAAAAATTTTAGCCTTTAAGGCTGCCTCGATATCCGGAGCTGTATCATGAACAGTCTCTTCGGTACCTTCAAATAGAGAAGTTTCAATCGCGGATAATATATCATAAACAGATATTTGTTTAGGAGACTTCGATAACTGATAACCTCCCTGGGAACCCTTGATGGAATTCACGATTCCAGCATGCTTTAATAAAGAAAATACTTGCTCCAGATATATTTTTGAAATACCAAGCTTCTCGGAAATACTAATTAATGTAATATATTCGTTGCCATTGTGCTGCTCCGCCATACTGGTGGTGGCAGCTAGTGCATAACGGCCTTTTGCAGACAATCTCATTATAACACCTCCATTTCATACTTCCTTTGTATGTATTTATGATATCCAAAAATGATATAATTGTCAATCAACAAATATTTTAATAAGAATAATCAATTTTTATGCATAAATTTTTCTAATTTCCTATTGACATTCTAGGAATTACGTAATAATATAATATCAAACATATTAATCATATATGAAAAATATAAATATAAATTGAACGGAGGAAATAAGTATGGCAAAAGTTTATAAGAGTTTAACAGATTTAGTTGGAAAGACACCTTTATTAGAAGTATCTAACTATGAGAAGAAACATAGTCTGGAAGCAACTGTAATCGCAAAATTAGAGTATTACAATCCAGCAGGTAGTGTTAAGGACAGAATTGCAAAGGCAATGATTGAAGATGCTGAAGCAAAGGGCTTATTGAAAGAGGGCTCCGTAATCATAGAGCCAACCAGCGGTAATACCGGTATCGGTTTAGCTTCTATCGCAGCAGCAAGAGGATATCGTTTAATCTTAGCAATGCCTGAGACAATGAGCGTTGAGAGAAGAAACTTATTAAAAGCATACGGTGCAGAATTAGTATTAACAGAAGGTTCCAAGGGTATGAAGGGTGCAATCGCCAGAGCAAATGAACTTGCAGAAGAGATTCCTAATTCCTTTATTCCTGGACAGTTTGATAATCCGGCTAATCCTGCTGTTCATAGAGCAACTACAGGTCCTGAGATTTGGGAAGATACTGAAGGACAGATTGATTATCTGGTATCCGGTATCGGTACTGGCGGTACCATTACAGGTGCAGGTGAGTATTTAAAATCACAGAATCCTAATGTAAAAGTTGTAGCAGTTGAGCCTTTTGATTCACCTGTTTTATCAGAAGGAAAAGCAGGCCCTCACAAAATTCAGGGTATTGGTGCTGGCTTTGTACCACAGGTATTAAACACCAGCGTATTCGATGAAATCATCAAGGTTAAGAATGAAGATGCGTTTGCTACTGGTAAGGAAATTGCAAAGACAGAAGGCTTATTAGTTGGTATTTCTTCCGGTGCAGCTCTCTGGGCAGCAACTGAACTTGCAAAACGTCCTGAGAACAAAGGTAAGACAATCGTTGTTGTTCTTCCTGATACAGGTGAGAGATATTTATCTACTCCTTTATTCGCTGAATAAGAAAGATATTTTAAAAGCCGGGAACGCTTCCTTTGAAAGCATCCCGGTTTTTTTGCAGTAGAAAGTGTTTCTTCTCTACAAGTGGAACATTATGTTAAGAGCAAGTTTATGCAGCTGCTTTTCTGTGTGTAATAGGCTGGTGATAGTTCTCCTCATAATGAGTTTATTAGACAGCTAAAAAGAAGTCGACCCAAAGCCTCCTATGTTTTTTGATATGGTTAAAGAAACCCATATCAATGAAACATGGGAGGTTTTTTATGCTCGATATATTGCTAAGGCTCTGCCCACTCTTATAGCTGGATAGCAATGAATAAAAATAGTAACAAATAAGAGAAAAATGCCCTGAATTTACCAATTATTACATTGATATTGCATTTTATGACATTTATCCTCATCAAAAGGATAAATTGTTAAAATAAATATGTCTGTTAGAAAAGGTTAAATTTAACATGGGCGACATCTTATCATAAACATGTTGACGAAAAATATGATATGTACATAGGTAAATGTAAATGCAAAAGAGTTACAAAGTTTTATTAAAAAGGTGTCTTAGGGTGGATGATAGGTTTATTACGGGTAGAAAGGAAGGACAAAAGAATGAAAAAAATGTACAGGTGGTTATCAATTTTATTAGTCATGATATTAGTGATCAGTCAGGAATTAACCGGTATCACTGCGACAGCAGCGGAAACTGCTTCCGGCATAGGAACAAATGTAACGGGGAGTAATACTACCTTAAATGAAAGCATTCCTTTACAGGAAAGTACAGACAGTGTCGTAGTGACACTTGCCACCGGCGGTGGCAGCATCTCGGAATCATCGAAAACAGTGGTTCCTGGTAAAACATATGGTACCCTGCCGACTCCTATTCTAGAGGGATATACCTTCGGAGGATGGTACACCTCTGAAAATGGGGGAAACAGGATTACAGAAACCTCCGTGGTCGCTTCCCAGAATAATCATTCTATTTATGCACATTGGAAGCCGATTGAGGTAATAATTTATTTTAATGGGAATGGAAGTGAAGTACAGGAATCCAGCAAAAAAGTAAGCTATGGTATGCCTTACGGAGCTTTACCACAGCCAACCTTAGAAAACTATTCCTTCCAGGGCTGGTATACCGAGCCTGTGGAAGGGCAATTAGTAACCCCCAGTCAAATTGTTGCAATTACATCATCAACCATGCTATATGCCCGGTGGAGGGGTAAAGCAGTTGAAGTAACCCTGGATCCTAAGGGTGGGACAGTCAGCGCTCCCAGAGTAACACAATATTACGGAGAATTGTATCAGAATCTTCCTACGCCTGTCAGTGACTTATATCAGTTTGGTGGTTGGTATATTCAAGGGTCTGATACCAGAATTGAGTCTACTATTGTTTCTCAGAAAGTAAACCATACCTTATATGCCCAGTGGTACAGGCCATTGTATAGTATTTCTTACAATTCTGAGGGGGGCAGCTTGTCTGACTCCTATGGAGGTATTAAATTAGGAAATTTATTTGGTACTTTGCCAATACCAACAAGAAAGGGATACATTTTTCAGGGATGGTTCACCGCACCGGCTCCCGATGGAACACAGGTTACATCGTCTGACAGAGTAACTAGCGGGTTTATCAACAAGATGATTTATGCTCATTGGAAAGCCAATGAGCAGACAGTATATCTAGTAGGAGGAGGAGCTGCACTTTCGAAATCAAGCATCCAAGTTTCCTATGGGGGAACATATAAAGAATTACCTACCCCAGTGTTAGAAAATTATACCTTTGACGGCTGGTTTACCACTCCTTCAGGAGATACAAAGATTCTGCCCACTGAAATAGTAAAGCTATTATCCGATGATATATTATATGCGCATTGGACAGGTGACAGTTATACAGTAACCTTTGATGCCAACGGTGGAACTTCATCGACGAAGGAGAAGGACGTTAATTATGGCGTAACCTATGGATCCCTGCCAACTCCCATCAGGACGGGATATATTTTTGATGGCTGGTTTACGACGCTTGGGGGTCATACCGAAGTAACCTCGAAGGATACCGTGCGGTTAAAGGCAGACCAGACTTTGTATGCCCATTGGACAGTAAAGCAGCCTGTGGTTACCTTCGATGGCAACGGAGGTTATGTAATAGCAAACGGTGAAAAGGATACCTCCTATGAGATAGCACTTGCCTATGGCAGCCAGTATGGACAGCTGCCTGAGGCTTTCCGTGAAGGCTATACTTTTGACGGCTGGTATACGACATCCAGCGGAGGAAGTCGGATAGCCGGATCAGATGTTAATACTGCTGTCGCCAGTGATACAATCTATGCATACTGGACGGGTAATACATATACGGTGAATTTTAACGCCACCGGGGGAACTACACCGGTTTCTGACAAGAGCGTTACTTATGGAAGTACCTATGGCAGCCTTCCAACGCCTGAAAGGCTGAATTATACCTTTGACGGCTGGTATACGGAACGGGTCGGCGGAACGAAGATATCCGCAGGTACGACAGCAAAAATTCTTGAAACCCAGACCCTTTATGCACAATGGACTGGCATAGGAATAACAGTAAGCTTTGACGTAAACGGGGGATACACATCTCACTCACCTAGGAGAGTGTACTATACCGATACCTATGGGACGCTGCCCTCGCCACTGAGAACCGGCTATGATTTTCTGGGCTGGTATACAGAGCAATCCGGTGGGACATGGATAAAAGATGATGCAATGGTAAATGCTACCTCAGACCTCACCCTATATGCAAGATGGGAATTGAAAACGATACGAATATCCTTCGATCTGAATGGAGGAAATGGCAGTTACAGCCCCAGAACAATACACTATGGTGAGGTTTTTGGTTCACTACCTGCTCCCGTTAGGGCGGGATATGATTTCCTGGGGTGGTTTACAGCATTATCAAACGGAACCCAGGTTACGGAAGGCAGTACAGTGAACGCCACCAAGGATTATACATTATATGCTAGATGGCAAGGGCACAGCAACTATGTGTATTTTAACCCTACAGGAGGAACCGTATCTGAAACCAGTAAACTGGTCACAAACGGGGCGATCTTCGGTACGTTAAAATCCCCAACCAGATTAGGGTATACCTTTGGTGGGTGGTATACCAGGATCAGCGGAGGTACTAAGATTACTTCCAATAGTATTGTCGACATCAGCAGCTCCGCCACATTATATGCTCATTGGACATCTGAAGTATATACCGTCACCTTTAGTCCAAATGGAGGAAGTGTATCCCCGACCAGCACAACTGTCCTGAAGGGACAATCCTACAGTGATTTTCCTATTCCGGATAGGACTGGCTATACCTTTGACGGCTGGTATTCCTCTTCCAGTGCCAGTGGTACCCTGATAACCTACACTACAGCGGCGGACACTCTATACGCTCATTGGACAGGGAATAACTAGGAACCTTCGGAACACTGCCAACAGCCAGCAGAAATAACTATACCTTATTAGGATGGTATACAGCAGAAACAGGTGGGACAGTTAAGACAGCATCCTCTGCTGTGAATTTTACCGAGACTCTCAATCTCTATGCACAGTGGAGGGGAGTATCTTCGAAGGTAAGCTATGATTCCAATGGAGGTACTGCAATCACCTCCACAAAAACTGTCTATTATGATTCTTCTTATGGAACATTACAAACTCCGACCAGGACAGGCTATACCTTTGAAGGATGGTATACCTCATAGACCATTGGTTAGTTTCAACGGAAATGGTGGAAGGGTTATAGAAAACGGACTTAAGGTATCGATTATGAAGGTAAACAGAACCTATGGGGAAGCTTTTGGTACCTTCCCATCCGTTCTTAGGACTGGTTATACCTTTGACGGGTGGTCTACATCAACGTCCTCCACCAGTAGAGTTACAGAGAGCACAGCCATTACGTTCACATCTTCCGGTACGGTCTATGCGCGGTGGATCGGGAACAGGTATACGGTTAATTTTGATCCGACTGGAGGAACAGTGGATCAAACCTCGACGGTTGTTACTTATGGCGAGACCTATGAAGCACTGCCAACACCAGCTATGACCGGTTACAAATTCCTGGGCTGGTTCTCAGAGATTTCGGGGGGAGAGAAGATAACTGCTTCGTCTACTGTAAGTATCCTGGGGTCAAAAACACTCTATGCACAGTGGGATGAGGATGGCTTCAAGGTGACTTTTGATGGGAATGGAGGCTATCTCGTAATTTATGATGCGGAGGGTCACAGCTCCTCGGTTTCCTCATTGA
This sequence comes from Herbinix sp., assembly GCA_029239235.1. Taxonomy (GTDB): domain Bacteria; phylum Bacillota; class Clostridia; order Lachnospirales; family Lachnospiraceae; genus Mobilitalea. The sequence goes on along the minus strand of JAQZBD010000158.1, from coordinate 547 downwards.
GTAGAACCCTCACCTATCGTGGTACTTATGGAGATTCTTCAGGAACCCTTCCGACCCCAGGAAGAACAGGCTATTTATTTAATGGATGGTACACACAGCAGACGGGAGGAACCCCAATAACCCCGGACAACCCTGTTGAAATTACAGAGCCGCAGCGGCTCTATGCACAGTGGATTCCAACAAATATATCCGTAATGTACGATGAAAATGGCGGAGATCCGATTGGAGATAAGAAGGAAGTCAACTACCAGGGGACTTATGGATATCTGCCAACGCCGACCAGAGCCCATCATAGCTTCCTCGGCTGGTATACTGCAAGAACTGGAGGTACCCAGGTAAATGATACTACGGTCGTTACGAGAACCTCAGACCATATACTGTATGCAAGGTGGCAGCCGGAAACCTTTCGGATTAACCTGGACAGCAATGGGGGAAGTTCTGAGATCGAATGGTTATACTACGCATATGAAACAGCCTATGGCACCCTGCCAAAACCGACGAGGGACGGGTATAGCTTTGCCGGCTGGTATACGGAAAGGTCCGGAGG
>JAQZBD010000157.1 GCA_029239235.1 Herbinix sp. | reverse complement strand
CTGAACCATGAGTTCCATATGCCTCGGAGTTGTTCCGCAGCAACCACCGACAATATTAGCTCCGGCTTCCACCAGCTTAATCATCTCAGCAGCAAATTCCTCTGCTCCTAGCGGAAATACTGTTTCCTTCCCTATCAACTGCGGAATTCCGGCGTTGGGCTTTGCTAAAACCGGTATATTAGCATATTCCTTCATTTCACGGATAATCTTCACCATTTTATCGGGTCCGGTGGAGCAATTAACACCTACCGCTGCAGCTCCCATGCTCTGCAGCACAAGTACTGCCGTCTTAGGATCTGTACCGAATAAGGTTCTTCCATTTTCGTCAAAGGTAAGGGAGATCATCACCGGCAAATCACAAATTTCCTTTGCTGCAATTAATGCTGCTCTGCACTCCTGCAAGCTCATCATAGTCTCAACAACAATCAGGTCAACACCAGCCGGAAGCATGTAACCCAGCTGCTCCTTATAAATATCAATCAAATCCTCAAAGACCATGGTTCCCAGGGGTTCCACCTGTTCCCCAGTCATAGTAATATCCGCTGCAATATATATGTCTCTTTGATTTCCTGTGCTCTTACGGTACTCTTCAATTGCCTGCTTCGATAGTCCAACCAGACCATTATTAATTTCCGCAATTTGCTTCTCCAGACCATATTCAGCCAGTTTAATGCGGTTTGCTGTAAAGGTCGGAGCAAATAGGATATCCGTCCCTGCCTCCAAAAACTCCTTCTGTAAGCCAATTAGCGCCTGTGGATTCTTAAGCATCCAATCCTCCGGGCATACGCCAGATGGCATACCACGTTCTTGCAGATTCCTTCCGGTGGATCCGTCTAAAATAACAATTCTAGACTGGACTAATTCTAAAAATTCCTTCCTTGTCATGCAAATTCCTCCACTTTATCCAAATTTATTTTGTTAATATTGATTCGAGGGTCAAAAGTCTTCTTTAGACTACCTCGCTGAATATGTGTTTATCTGTATCCAGATGGCGCAGACCGGCATCTATGAATTGCCTCTTTTTCAGGCGATTCATGGAATGGTAAGGCAAGTCCAGATGGATATAGATGATACATGTTCAGCTCAATATCTAAGTTTGACTTTTGAGTCTTGAATCAATATTTTATCCATTAGACTAACCCGGTTAAATGGCAGCATAAAATAATATCCATCTGCAATCGGGTCAAGTAATTCCATCATCTCTCTCGCTATTTCAGCACCTACAAGCTCAGCCTCTTCCTTACTCATATCCGGGCTGTATCGATTGACAATTTCCTCTGGAACATGAATACCGGTAAACTCGTTCTTTATAAAGCAAGCATTCCGATAACTGACCAAGGGCATAATACCGCATAGAATCTTAGTATCCAGCTTTTCTTTAATCTTCTTAATTCGTGCTGCATCCTCCGCTGAATAGATGGGCTGAGTCAGAAAATAAGTTGCTCCGGCAGCCATCTTTTTCTGCATTCGTTCAATTTCCCGATCCAGATTACCTCTGCCATGATTCAGAGCTCCGCCAAAATAAAAGGGTTCCGATGCAAAATGCTCCAAATTCATCTCCTTCACAAAGTCCATCAGTTGAAGGGAATTATAATCGAATACTGCCGTTGTCTTGCCTCTATTTGCACTTGGCACCGGATCTCCTGTTACAATCAGAAGATTTCGAATACCATGAATATAAGCTCCCAGCAGGCTGGAACGAATTGAAATCATATTCCGATCCCGGCAGCAGATATGGGGCATTACCTTAAGTCCGGTTTCATTTGCTATTTTAATACTCATGAGAATGGAATCCACCCGGCTTCTGCCCATTGGTGAATCCGCAAAAGTAATTAAATCTACCCCGCTGTTTTTTAAGGAATGGGCACATTCCATGACCCGGTCAATATCCGCATCATAGGGTGGGTCAAGTTCAACTGCAATTACCTTCTTACCACTCTCAAATAACTGATAGAATTCATTTTCTTTCTGGGGTTTATGCATACCTTCTGCCATAGCCGTCTTAATTTTTCTTGGTCTGATGTGCTCTTTGTCTTTTATCCTGAGATTTAGGGCTTTGATATATGCCGGGGTGGTTCCACAGCAGCCGCCAATCATATCAACACCCAAATCAGCAATCAATTCCATATTGTCCGAAAAATATTCTGCATTATCCATAAATACCATTCGATTTTGCATTTGTTCCGGATAGCCGGCATTCGGTGCTACATAAAGATATTTATCCTCTGAAAATACTACATTATTTAAAATTTTATACATATGACCGGAGCCTACACCACAATTTAAACCGCAGGCGTCAATATCCTTTATCTGCCCTGCCGCAGTTAATAGCCTGGAAGCACTGATACCGGCATCCGTATATCCGTTCTTATTTACTGAAAAACTGGCCAGGATAAACATATCCGCTCTTTTACTTTTAATATAAGGAAGTAACTTTTCAATATAGTGCAAACTAGAAAAGGTTTCAAAATGGATTCCTTCCAACCCTTCCTCTATAAAGATGTCACACATCAATTTATATTCGCTTAAGACATCCTCCTCCCTCGTATCCCCATCCTCAGGAATCGGTCCGATATCTCCCAGTATCCATCTCTCTGTCTTATCTGCAAAAGCCAGATTAGCCTCCTCCAAAGCATTCTTTGCAATATGGCACGCCGCACGCAGCAGGTTCTTTTGTTTTACTTCATCAAACTGTAATACTGCTCGGTTCGCTGCAAAGGTATTTGTCCGAATCAGACTTGCTCCAGCCTCTAAATACTCCTTATGAATCTGCTTGATGCTATCCGGATCGGACTCATTGGCATATTCCGAGATTGCACCGGGCTTGTTCGTCAATTCGCAGTAATAGGTACCCATTGAACCATCGGGTATCAATCTATATTTTTTTAAGTAATCCCTTAACTTCATTTTACCTCTATTCCATTCAACACATCTATGAAGCTTGTGTTTGCATTTGTATTCAAAGTCGAATTTTTTCCTAATTATATCTCATAACCCTTTACATCACAAGCACTTCTTCGTATTTTCTTTGATTTCCATTGTATAATCCATACTAGGATTATACAGTGAAATATGTTATAATAATGGTTGTATTAAATAAATTAAGCCTTTGGCATTATATTTATGAATAGATATGCATGTATTTTCATTTAGCTACCAGAGAAAGACAAGGTTTGTAACTGATACATTAGAAAGTAACACTTTACATAACTACGCCAGAAAACAATTCATTATGATACACCCTAAGAAATGAGGCAGACTATGTCGAATAAAAGATTTATTCCAAAGCTAATATCGATACTATTACCAATTACCGCTTTGATACCAATATTCTTTAAAGAGAATTTCTTAGCCTTGGTACTACCCCTGCTGCCAAGCTGCTATTTTTATAATTTGTTCCACCTATATTGCCCTTCCTGCGGGAATACAAGAAGTGTAATTTCTTTATTGCATGGTGAGGTGTTAAGCTCCTTGCGTTTTAACATTGTTCCAATACTCCTGACTGTACTTCTTCTCTTGTCCTATATTGAGTTTGTTACCTATAGTTTCGGAAAGCAGGTACGCCTACTCCCAAGAAAGCTGAGCTTTTATCTAATTCTCATAGCCTGCTTAATCTTATACTGGATTGTCCGCAATTTTATTCCGTATCTGACCCCATAATATAGGTTATCAGAAGCTGTATCTTTAATTTCGGATAAAACTGATCCAAATATAAAAGCCACCTGTTATGTTATCTGGTTCGTATCACAAACCAGGATAATATATCAGGTGGCTTTAACTAATCTTTATTAAAATATTCAGGATATAATTTTAGTAATAATCGTACTCCATACCTTCATAGAAGCTTTCCCAGAAATCAGGAGAATTGAAAATAGCCACTAATCCGATGAGTGCTAGTATTCCAATCAGGATACCAACGGCTGAAAGTACAATTCCGATAATCGCTAAATTTTTATCATCCTTATGTTTATTAATGCTAAGTATTCCAAGAACGATACCTGCAATTGCTACAACTACAGTAAAATATGGAAGACAACAACCCACAACACTTATGATACCGCAAACTAATGCTGCAATTGATAAGCCATTATCCTTCTTTCGTCTTGGCGGATATTGTTGATACTGATTTTGCTGATATGAATTCGGTTGATTTTGCTGCTGATAACCTTGTTGATTCTGTTGGTACCCTTGTTGATTCTGCTGGTAGCCCTGTTGATTCTGTTGGTAGCCCTGTTGATTCTGCTGATAATCTGACTGGCCAGTATATTGGGGCTGTTGGTAGATGGGATTCTGATATTGCCCCTGATTACTTGGCTGATTATTAACTTGGTTATTTGGCTGATTATTTACTTGGTTATTTTCCTGGTTATTTTCCTGGTTATTGGGTTGTTGAATATACTGTCCCTGACTGTAGGGATTTCCTTGATTATTTAAGTCGGTTTGCTGATAAGGCGGATTCGGATTTGCTTGAGACTGATTGTTTGGCTGGCTATCATTCTGAGTATTATTTAATCCACTATTATTTTCGCCTTGATTAAAGTCGTCCATAAAGGTACCTCCCAATTTCATATTAATATCGATTACACATTTACCCTATTACACTATTCTATCTCCAAAGACGAATGCACTGTCCAAATTGCATCTGGAAAAGAGCATTATTTCAACTTAATCCTAACATAGTTTTATCATTTCTTCAAGATATTATTAACTAAATACTCCCAGTTCTATTTTCCTATCCCTCACAAAAGCATGACAAAGCGGTTATATTTTGAACACATATTAAGGCTACAATATACCTATAAAGTAACTAATCGAGATCGTAGCTGTTGCGTATGCCAAAAAGTATTTCTTTACATCAAGATTCGATTCGATTAAAATAGGCTACAGAAATGAGGTTGTTTAAGTTGAAAATAATTATACCTGCATACCAGCCGGATCACCGGATGCTGCAACTAATTCATGATATTAAGACAAACGGTAACTATGAGATAATTATCGTAAATGACGGCAGTCCTGAAAAGTGCAAATCCGTCTTGAAAGAAGCCGCAGAGCTTGGATGTACTGTGCTTCACCACAAAACTAACCAAGGAAAAGGAGCTGCCTTAAAAACAGCGTTTCGATATCTTATCAATACAAATGAAACCGATGGCTTTATCTGTGCAGATTGTGACGGTCAGCACAAATGGTTAGATATTAAAAAAATTGCTGAATCAATACCCTTTAATCCAGACTCAATCATACTTGGCAACAGAAAATTTGTTGGTCAGGTACCATTAAAAAGTATGTTTGGTAATAAAATCACCAGAGCTGTCTTTTCAATGATTACCGGTCAAAAGATAAGCGATACTCAGACAGGATTACGCGGCTTCTCCGCGGCTATGCTGCCCTGGTTGGTGCAGCTCGACGGTAATCGATATGAATATGAGATGAACCAATTACTGGAGGCGAAAAAAGCTGGTTTTGGCTTTCACTGCATTCCTATTGAAACCATTTACGAAAACAATAATGAGGGTTCTCACTTCAATCCCATTCTTGATTCTATTCGAGTATTTTTACCGATCATAAAATTTAGTATGTCCTCCATCTCTAGCGGCCTGATTGATTTTGCATTCTTATTCCTGTTACAGTCCTTCTTTGATAATTTATTGATCGCAGTCGTGGGCTCAAGAATCATAAGTTCCATGTGTAATTATATGATAAATCAGCATTTTGTTTTTCAAACAAAATCAAAAAATAAAGTTTCCTCTTTGGCACAATATTATTTATTGGTTGTTGTGATTTTGGGCTTTAATTATCTACTTATCTCCTTCTTTAGTGAAGGCTTGCAGCTGCCGTTGCTACTAAGTAAAATATTAACAGAAGGCTTATTATTTTGCTTAAGCTATACAGTACAAAACAAATTTATATTTCGTAAAAAGAAAGCCCAAGTTTTATTGAAATAGCAAATCCAAGCACATAATATGAACTGCTTTGGGAAACCTAAAGCTATAGTAAATATTAATTGTGTATTTTGAAAGGCTTGGGATGAATATGTCATATGTTGCTCCAGCAGTAAAGGAAAAGTTTGAAACCTTATCAGTGGATTTAAAAAATGCAATTCTGGAAAGAAATGTGGAACTGAATAATATCCATGATTTAATCAATGTACTAGATGCGATTGTTAAAGAAGCAGAGGATGAAGACAAAAAGTAATAAGACTTGATCATGAACAGATTTGCCTAAAACGGCTATAAACTTGCATAAAATCAGCCCTTAAGAATGTATTTTCTTACAAGGGCTGATTTTTAAATTCATAACAATAGATTAGATTTCTGATGCACATTATGTATTATTTATAAAAATTATTCTTTATGAAAATTATTCTTTAACAAAGAATCCAACGTCTCTATCGGTAATGGTTTACTAAACAGATATCCTTGACCCGAATTGCAGCTTCCGTTCCTTAAAAATTCTAGCTGGTCCTGAGTTTCAATACCTTCTGCAACCACATAGAATTCCAGATCATGAGCCAGCATTAAGATGTTCTTAATCAAGAGCATATCCACGCTATTCTCATTAATGGCACGGATAAAGCTCCGATCCAGCTTTATTATATTAATCGGAAACATCTTCAGATAATTCAAGGATGAATAGCCGGTACCGAAATCATCTAAGGCAATCCGTATCCCCATATCGCGAAGTCTTTGTAAATGTTCAATTACAATTTCCACATCATCTATGTTTGCGGTCTCTGTAATCTCAATAATTACTCTTTCATAGTTCACAGATGACTGCTGTATGATCTGCTCAATGTCATTAAAGTTAATACTGCTGGTTAAGGTCTTTCCGGATAAATTAATTGATATCTCTAAATCCTCGTACCCTGCCAGCTCCCATTCCTTCTTCTGCTGCAGTGCATGTTTTATAATCCAACGCTCCAGTTTATAGATCTGCCCAGATTCCTCGGCCAATGGAATAAATTCAGCAGGTGGAATGAATCCCTCCTCCGGATGAATCCAACGCACAAGTGCTTCAACGCCCAATACCTTTCCTGTTTTCAAACAGAACTGCGGCTGATAATACAGTACAAATTGCTCGCCATCGATACCGTATTGAAGATTATTAATCATCTTAATATGGAGGGTATTATTATCGTTGATTTCCTTTTGATAAAATTGTATCCGGTTCTTGCCTTCTCTTTTTGCAGAATACATTGCGATATCTGCATTTTTAAGCAGGGTTGTTGAATCTGTACCATCAAAGGGGTAAGACACAACACCGACACTCATCGATATGTAAAACTGTCGGTTTTCAATGGTCCAAGTCTGACTGATTCTCTGCATCAAGGCCTCAAGCTTCAAAATCACATCATCCTTCAGCATGCGTACAAAGAGGATTGCAAATTCATCCCCACCCAGCCTGGCTACAATATTCGGTTCCTGGATTTCCGCTCTCAATCTTTCTCCGAAATAATTCAAAAACAAATCTCCCACCTGATGTCCCATGGAATCATTAATGTTTTTAAAATTATCGATATCGAAATAGGCTATCATAAAATAATTACCTTGAATATTTTGATTAATCTGCTCATTAATTTCATTCTCAAACATAACACGGTTGGGCAGACCCGTTAACATATCATAATATGCCAAATATTCGATTCTATCTTCATAGCGCTTTCTCTCATTAATATCCACCCCGAAGGATACAAAATAAGGCTTCTCTTCCTCCCACTTGGAACTCATCATTGTGCTGTTCCATAGAATGTTTATCAAAGACCCATCCTTTGTAATCATCGGAATTTCAAAATCCTGAACCTGTTTCTTTTCACGAATGTCCTTTAAAATCTTGCGAAGTTCATCCTGATATTCCTTAGGAACCAAAAGCTCAATCCAATTCTTCTTATTAAAATCCTCTATCGTGTATCCACTCATCCTTTGAGCGAAGGGATTAACACTAATCATATGCTCTTCATTGTGTGTGAAAATAAATACCGGTGCATCACTGATAATACTTCCTGTCAGCTCTTTCTGGAACACCAATTCCGATTTAGCCTTTGTAAGCTCGCTGTGTGCCAAGCTAAGCTTATCATAGGTATTGAGGGTTTTACTGTTCTCATTCCTTAATAAAAGAATTCTATCTCGTATTAAGAAAAAGAGCATCAAGGTCGTAATCAAGATATAAAGCCAACCCTTATAGGTTTGAAAGTGCATATAAACATCTATATTCGGAGTAACCAGTTCAAGTATTCTATCAGATAATAAAATCCATAATGCACCAAAGACCCAGTAAATAGAAGAAATCACCACAGCCTCATTTTTTAACATAGACTGCATTCGTTTTTTGATAGTGATACCCGCATCGTTTACCTTATTCTTTGAAACAATTCTAATCATCGTTCTACTCCCCATCTGCAATGAAACAGCTCTATTACTTATATACCGCAAACTATAATCAGGATAGTATTCTATTCTAATTGGTATATGGATATTATAAAATACGTGACGAATTTTGTCAATTTATTACTTGTTTTAAGAAATTTTAGGAGATATCTCAGTTTTCTATATCAAAATCTCCTCCCACCCACCAATGCCTTATTTTAAGAGATTGCTTCTACAATTTTAACTAATTTAATCATTCGTCAACTAGATCAAATTTACTATTAAAAACAGGTATTGACAAGTCACTAACTTGAAAGGGAATTTCAGGATTTGAAGGTTTTTATAGTTAAACATTTTACGAATTATTTTATTTTGATCAACAAATACTAAGTTAAAATCATAGAAAGGAGATATTATTATGAAAAACAGTAACGCAACACCTTCCAAAGACACCGGAGCTAAAAACAATAACTCTAACAACGATGTAGATTATAAAAACTGCAGCTGCACCAGCAATAAAGTAAATACAAATACTTCAAATAAATCCTCAAGCAAGGGAACGAAATAGAGAGAAGGTGAATGAATGGATCCCATGCAATTTTCATCAACAGTTATACCTGCTTTTGTACCCTATGGAAGCTTTGCATTTGCGGCAGGTATCTTTCTAAATGATGAGGACAGAAACGATTATCTATCTTCTCTTGATTCTGATACACGGAGCTATATTCTAAACCATCCCGAGGAATTCGGAACAAGACAGGATATTGATGATTTTGTCAGTCAGATGCACCGAAGCTAAATATTTAGACTACAACTTTAATTAATCATCTTCTAGGGATGAATCCTCATATAGGAGTCCCTGATATATTGAAAGGAGTAATAACGTATGAGTAACAGCAAAAATACCTCATCTAAAAAACAAGGTAAAAGTAGTGTTTCAGATAAAGCTAACAACTATACCTATAGCCCTAAGGTAGAGACTCCAGATCCAAAAGCTACTACAACAAATAAAAGACCTTCCTCCGGTAATATTAAGGGCATTTAAG
>JAQZBD010000156.1 GCA_029239235.1 Herbinix sp. | reverse complement strand
GCCAAACTCCTGGAACCTTCCGCTATATGGCTCTACACCAACCCAGCTGTCATCATAAAAAACATAGGCTTGCTTGTTATATTTATGTACAATATCAATGAGCTTTTTACCAAAGGAAATAACAAAGTCATTCATAAATGCCATCCAGTCAGCTTTCCTGGAATTCCCGACTGTATGCGTTACATGAAATTTCCCTTGATTGACAAAATCCTCTGCTGTAAGGCAATAACCGTATTTTTGTTCAAACTGCTGCAGCGCAAGTGTACTGACAGTAAAATCATAGGATGCCCAATCGCTGAATAGATTGGAATTCCTCTTGTCACTACCCCAGATCCATACAAAGTTATAGAACATAGACGTGAAGCGTACCACATTCGTATCCGGATGAGTCTGACACCAGTTCTCCATCCAATTCAGAAGATATTCCTGCACTTCAAGGTAACGAGGATCTAGTTGCATTAGATGTTCTTTCGTCCAGTTGTTCGTAATATGGTTGTACATGGAAATCTCTTCCCAGATACGATATACCATAAAGCTTACCGTATATTTATGCCAGGTAACAGCTTTTTCAATCGTGACTGTGCCTGTTCTACCATCATAACTCCAATAACTTCTATCCACTTCCTGATCTGTGGTTCGGTCATAAACCTGCCAATACCGGAAAGCTTCCATACAATCATTGACTCTGAATTGCTCCGAATAAAATTCATCCATTAGTTTAATGGAAATGTTATTATCTGTCGCCACCCTTGGAGAAGTCATTAGAAAACATTGCTGAAGCTTATCCTGCTTATCTTTCGCCCACTGATTATGATCTCGGATAATGCAGACAGTTGAATAAATGCTATATCCTGCGTTTATAATCTCGTCGGATAATGCCGTCCCGTCACTATCACGAATAACATCTGCTCCCCATTTTTCAGCTAATTCAAGTGTCAATTTTTCATATCCAGCTTCCCCTGGCAGGGTAAAACCACCTTTAATTTTCGCCATTGCTTCTTCCTTTTACAATTCACTTGATTTTATTCATCCTTGTTAGTTCACTTTCTACAAGCGATAAATCACATTCAGTTTTCTCACTGATTTTATTCTTGATGTTTCAAGTCTAGATTCCTTTAATGTCCTAGAACTTCTTTAATGTTTTAAAAATCCTTTAATGCATCAAGATTTGCCTTCAATCCCATTGCTAACGTACGGGAATCCTGTCCGAACACTACCCACTGCACTCCTTTATCAGTAACTCTTTGCGCATCCTCCACGCAAGGTCCGATTGCGGCTCCAAGGATAATTCCTTTCTCTCTAATCCGTTTACACATATCATCATATACATCATCAAGCTTAGTTCCGTCGTTGCGTCCGTTAATACTTCTGGACAAGTCAGCAGCACCGATGAAAAGAGAATCAATACCCTTAATATTCATGATCTCCTCCAGGCTTTCATAACCCTCCATCGTTTCAATCTGCATAATCTTTAACACATCTCCATAGGCTGCTTTCATATAATCATTTTCATTATCCAGCCCATAGCGAATAGCGCGGATTGGCCCCTGACCACGCAAGCCATTGTATTCATCGTCCGGATAGGAGCAAGCGCTTACCGCAAGTTTGGCTTCCTCGGCACTATTTACAAAAGGGAAGATAATCCCGTCCGGTCCCATATCCAGAATTGCTTTCATCGCAGCCGGCTCTATATTTGCCACTCTAACAAATGCACAGCAGCCGGAGCCTTGAGCAGCCATGATATGATAGAAGATTTCCTGTCTGTCCAAGGGAGCATGCTCTGCATCAATCCACACATAGTCGTAGCCTGCAAACCCAGCAATCTCACTTACCATTGGATCCGACATAGTCAAAAAGAAACCCTTTACTAATTTACCATCTGCAATTTTTTGTCTTAAAACATTAACGCGATTCATCTGTCATCCTCTTCTTTCACTCATTCTTTTATCAGCCTTTGACGGCACCCATTGTAACACTGCTTAAAAACTTATTTTGAAATATTAAAAACACGATAACTAACGGAATTGTTACCAGCGTACATCCTGCCAGCACCAGCTCCCACGGTACACTTCTCGCCGAATCAAGTTCGTTCAACGTTGGAAGTATTAGCATAATTGGCATGAGATCCTGTTTTGTAAGCATAATCTTCGGAAACAAAATCTCATTCCACTTCGTTAAAAATTGTAATATAGCTAAGGCTCCTATCGAAGGAACTGATACGGGAATAATTACTTTGAAAAATATTCTAAGATCCTTTGCACCATCAATCCTAGCTGCTTCAATCAGTGAATCCGGAATCGTCACCATATATTGCCGCAGCAAGAACAAGCAAAAAACATTTGCGATGCCAGGAATTATCTGAACTTTGTATGTATTCAACCATCCTAATTTGCTAAAAAGCAAATAAAGAGGGGTAATATTCAATTCTGTCGGAATCATCATTGTGATAAGGAGCATGATAAATAGGACATTCTTTCCCTTGAATTTATATTTTGCAAAAGCAAAGGCTGCTAAGCTTGAAATTATAACAGTGAGTAAAGTATAGCTAGCAGAAACAAATATGCTATTGAAATAGGTTCGTAATACCAGACCTGAATTATAGTTAAAAAGTCGTGAGAAATTATCCAGCGTAGGATTTATTGGAAAACCGGCAACATTAGAAGAAAGCTCCTGAGCTGTTTTGAAGGCACCCGCTACCATAACAAAAATCGGATATGCGAGAATCAGACAAAATACGATTAATACCAAATGGATTATGCCTGTACTAAGTTTAACTTTTCTATCCATTATTCGTCTCCTTTAAAAAATTTCAGCTGAGCTAAGGTCAGACTCAATATGACGATTACTAATATCCAGCCTGCAGCGCAAGCCACACCAAATTGTCCGCTGGACATACTGTTAACAATTAGATTTGTGTAAGGTGCAACCTGCATTGGTGGATCAAAACTCTGCGCCAGCATTAAGTTAGGCTCTGTATATATTTTTAAAGATCCAATCGCATTAGTAATAAACGCCATCATAAAGGTTGGTTTCATGAGAGGCATAATAATATGCCAAACTGTCTGTATCGGTTTTGCACCATCGATATTCGCCGCTTCCGTGATTTCGTCACTGATGGTTGTCAACCCTGAAAGGTAAATAATGAAGTACCAGCCAATCGCTCGCCAGGTCATCATAATTACGACAGTCCATCGCATCAATTGGGTATCTGATAGAAAAGGTACCGCCGTTCCCAAAAGCTGACTGATTACACCCACTCTTTCTCCAAATATAATTTTGAAACAAAGGGCGCTGGCCACTACAGCACATACCTGAGGTAAAAAAATGATTGGTTTATAGATAGCTTGAAATTTCTTAACAGGTTTTGATCGTACTAATAACGCTAATACGAATGCAAAGATCATGGTAGGAATAAAGCTGCAAATAAAATAAAAAAGTGTATTTGCAAGGCAGCCCCACATGGTGCCATATTGAAACAAGTTGATGTAATTTGATAATCCTATAAATTTTGCTGCTCCATATCCTTTATAACTAAAAAAACTAAGTATAAAAGAATAGGCTGCCGGATATAGGAAGAAAATGATATACGATATCATGAATGGTAATATAAACAAATAGGGTATTACCTTACTTCCTGTCAGCACTTTATGTTTATTCATTAACACTACGACACCTCCCGAATAGTGGAATTTTGCGGACAGAGCATCTTCCCTGCCCGCATTCCTCATTATAACTATTGCTGATACGGATTACCAATCAGGCTAATCATATCTCTCTGTGCCGATTCAAGAGCTTCATCTAATGTCATGTCACCTAAAAGATATTCATCCAGATATTGATTTGCAATTGTTACCTCTTGCGTAGATGCCGGTGTGTAAGGGTACACCTTTAAATATTCCATAGCTTCGAAATTTACCGGACCTAAGCTGCTGGCATAATAATCATGCTCACCATTATAATACGGATCCTCCTGTGCTGATTTAGAGGCAGGAATAATACCGGTGATATCATAGATCATTTTTGCGGCTTCCTTATCAAAACACAGCTTTGACATATACTGTGCTGCTACTTCTTTATTTGCACTATTTGCAGGGATTACCCAGATTGCTCCGCCCGCATCAGAACCTTCTCTGATTTCTTCCGGCCATGGTGCAATTGCCCATTTATCCTTTTGATCTTCCAGTCCAAAGTTCATAAAATCAGTCTTGAACCAGCCTCCGATTAACTGACTAACGAGCTCTCCATTGCTAAATGCAGGTGCCCAGTCAGCACTCCACTCTGCAACCGAGCTGTTAACTGCAGAATCATGTATTTTCTTAATTCTTTCAAATGTTAATTTTACATTTGGATCTGATGCTAGATTATAATTTCCTTCTTCATCGCAAAAGCGTCCATCCGTAGCACTAAGCATCATCATTAGGTCATAGTTTTTGCTTGGCACATTATAATTTTCCATGCATGCATTCGGATATTTCTCTCTGATTTTTTCACCTGCTGCGATATAATCATCAATTGTTTTAACTTCATAGGGGTCAATTCCGCATTCTTCAAAAATATCCGCGCGGTAAAACCAAACCTTAGGTTTAATCTCACGTGGAAATGCCAGATATTCACCGTTATATTGCATTGCTGCTTTTGCCGCATCGATAATGTCATCTTCATATGCAACGATATAATCACCCAAAGGCTCTAATACACCCGCTTCTGCAAATTCCGGCAGCTGTGTGTAATTTAAGCGGATGATATCAGGCAGATCCTGACCGCTGGTAAGTGCAAGTCTCAGCTTCTGAGCAACATCACCGTCACCGCTTCCGCCTAATACGACCTCAACATCCACCTTGGCATCAATGTCGGGGTTGGCAGCTAAAAATTTCTCATTAATCTTTTCATAGTTTTCTGTCGCTGGAAAAACCATCATTTTTAAAGTAACAGGATCTCCTCCCCATACACCGGAGGCCTCATCCGTTGAACCCGCTGCTGCAGTTGGTGCAGCATTTGTTGTTCCATCGTCTTTCGTTTCATTGTTCGTTTTCCCGCAAGCGGTTAAAGATCCAATACATAATACTAAAGTTAATATACTTGCTATTACCTTTTTCATTTTCCCTCTCCTTTAATAAACTATAATAATGACACGAATATTGAGCTCAATCTGATTCATATCCTTTACGTTTTAAGTATATCTGCATCGGTTGACAATTTTAATATGATAATGTTATTATAATCTTAGAAATCCTACGATTTATTGAAACCCTTCGTATATTCTGTATAATTTTGGAGCATATTAATGTACAATTTAGTAATTGTTGATGATGAAAAACTAACCCGTGAATGTCTGCTTAAGTATATTAACTGGAGCAAATTAGGCATACAATCCATTTATACTGTTGCCAGCGGACAGAAAGCGCTTGATATTATGCAGGAGTATACAATACATATTTTGATTTCTGATATAAAGATGCCAAGAATGAATGGTATAGAACTGGCCACTCAGGTAAGAGCAAAGTATCCGGAATGTAAAATCATCTTTTTAAGCGGATATTGTGACAAGGAATATCTGAAATCTGCGCTTCAGCTTAAAATATATAATTATATCGAAAAGCCTTTGAACGTATCCGAAATAGAAAGCGTTGTATCCGCAGTCGTGCAGGAACTTGAGAATGAATCATCCAAAAAGGAAAAGGAAGCTATTCTTGTTTCCGGTATCGAAAAATCTCTTCCAGTTATGAAGCAGGAAATCGCTCTTGCTCTTATTAACTCTAATTTGGATTATAATCATTTTAAGAGCAAATACTCTCCTCTCTATTTTAACTGGCAGGAAGAGTCCACCCTTTTTGTCTGTTGTATCTTACCGGATCAGACACGTGAATTATTGGGGCAAAGTAAGGAGTTAATTAATGCGGTGTACCATGTCTTAGAACTTGAACCCGGTATTCCCTCCTTTGAATTTTATGCGGGACAAACCTCTGAGGGCATGGTAGTGCTGATTGCAAATCATACGAACCGTGTTTCTCTTTTTGAAAGCCTGACTATATTACAGCAAGGTTTAAACCAAGCTCTGCAGCTAACCGTTACTATCGGCGTTAGCTCCATTGTTTTTCGGTTAACAGATCTTCCTATGGGTTATTCAGAGGCCTGCCTTGCAATCCAGGAGCGCTTTTATTCGGATGGAAATCATATCTACTCTTATCGTAATAATACTACCGGTGCACAACTTGATCCTGCACTTTTTTCTGCATTAGAGATTAACTTTGAAGGAGTAAGCCGATTATTTGACCTATTATCAGAGCGGCAATACAAGGATATTGAAAATGTAAAGCATCAGCTTTATGGGCTATATACAATTATGATGGAGCGAACACTGAATAAGAAGGTTATCTCGTATTCTGAGTTTTCCGTCATGACCTTAAAGCAGATGCGTGAATTTATTTTATTTGGTATGCATGCACTTAGAACCTTAGGGGATGACCAATACGATCCAAAGGTTAAGGATGCCATTAAGTACATTCTGTGGAATTATTTCGATACCGGGCTAAGCATTACCACAGTTGCGGATGCGGTAGGTCTTTCTCCCAACTATCTCTGCTCTCTGTTTAAGAAAAACACCGGCTCTACTCTGAATGACTTTTTTCTTCAAATTAGAGTAGAGAAGTCAAAGAGACTGTTGCGTACCACCAATCTGCGTCTATATGAAATCTGTGACCGGGTTGGTGTAGCTGATCCCAATTACTTCAGCGCTCTGTTTAAACGAGAATCCGGCATGACCCCCCGTGAATATCGCAACGCATGCAAAGGTGATGTAAACCAATGACAGATAAAAAGAAAGTACCCTTAAAAAGATTTTCTTCCCATTTTAGCAGTAAATTATTTATTGCCTTCTTTTGCTGCGTTATGTTTCCAATCTCGATCATTTTTCTGGTCAATAATTATCGTTCTGAACAGTTAATTAAAAGTCAGGCTGTCTATTCCAACGAAAAAGTCTTGAGTCAGGCAGCTGATTTTTTGGAATATAAAATTTCTTCTCTTAAAAACATCATAGATATTATCAGTCTTGACGATACAGTGCAGACTATACTTAAAACCAGCAATTCATATTACCGGGAAAACAAAGGCAATTGGTTTATACAAACCACCGATATGAAAAATATCATTTATAATTCCTATCTTACCAGCGATATTGAATCCGTACGCCTTTATATGCCAGATGGGCCAGCCAGCTTTGAGGAAACCGCAGAGTTCAAAGAATTATCAGAGGCAGAGCAAAGTGATTGGTATGTTAGGATTAATGAGATTGGTCTTTTAAGTACCGCCTGGATTCCCTCCTCCTTTTTTGATCCCGAAGAAAAGGATTCTTATGTTTCAATTGTCAAACGTATCCCCAATATGGACAGCATTAATAAATACATAGGCATTATAAAGGGCGATATTCCCAGTATCTTTTTTGATCAAATTATTGCCCAGATGACGATTACACCTGATACAACTGTTGTTTTATACAACTCTCATAAAGAAATCATTACCTCAGCCGGAAATAAAGCCTTTATGAAGTTAAATACCCTGCAAAATTTACTGACCGATAACAGCATTACAGGTGATGGCACGCTTTCATATATTACCGACGCGGATGAAGATTATTTGATTGGCTCCTATGACCTGACGCAGGCTGACTGGAAATTGGTAATGCTGATACCTATGACCGATGTTTTGTCACCCTCAAAGGTATACCGTTATCAAATTCTTTTGATCTCAATTCTGGTAGTTGCCTACCTGATTCCTGCCTTATATATTACCTCCCACTCCATCACCAGACGTATCCGGAGGCTGGAGCATCATATGAAAAAGGCAATCTCCAACAACTTCGACATTGCTCCTTTGAAAAACGGATCGGATGAAATCGGAAATTTGACGGCCAGCTTTGACCAATTAGTGGAGAAGATAAGATATTTGATGGAAAAGCAATATGAATACGGCTATGAAATTAAAAATCTGGAACTAAAGGTTTTACAATCCCTGATTAACCCGCATTTTCTCTATAATACACTGGATATGATATACTGGCTGTCCATCAAAAATAATGTACCTGCCATTTCTGCAACAGTCAATTCCCTAGCTCAGTTTTATAAATTGAGTCTCGGACATGGTGAGGATTTTGTACTACTCTCCAGTGAATTAGATCATGTCAGAGCCTATGTAAATATTCAGAATATGCGTTTTGAAGATCGAATTCAGTTAAGAATTGATATTGAAGAACAGTTTTTATCCTGCCAGATTATAAAAATTATCCTGCAGCCTTTGGTAGAGAATTCTATCCTGCATGGTATCAGAGAACGGAAGGATGAATCTGGAACGATATATATCAAGGCACGTGAGAAGGATAATAAACTAATTATTACTGTGGCTGATAGTGGAGTCGGTATGTCGGAGGAAACCTTACAAAATCTTCGTGATAAGCCAAACAGTAATACCAGCTATGGTGTGTGGAATATAAACGAACGTATTCGTCTTTGTTATGGTGAAGACTATGGGCTGTACTTTACGAGTAAACAAAACAGAGGCACCTGTGTATTTATCACTGTTCCCTTATCATTGACAAGCGACTCCATAAACAGACTTGATTAAAATAACAGATTATGCTAGAATGCACCTTGTTTTTAAAAGTACAATAAAGGGGGCAGTTATTTTGATTGCAGATAATATAAGAAATGCGTCGCAATATAAGAATTTGAATCCATGTTTCGAAAAGGCCTTTCAGTTTTTGACCAGCAATGACCATAAAGTTTTGGACAGTGGAAGATATGAAATTGATGGTGATAACATCTTTGCCAATATTCAGACCTATGAAACCAGTCTCTGGGAAGATTCCAACTGGGAAACCCATGCAAAATACATTGACATCCAGTATATTGTTGAAGGTAAGGAGAAAATCGGTTGGTGTGATTCTAATAACCTCACTGTGAAAGAGAATCGTTTAGCGGATAGTGACATTATTTATTACGAGCAAGAAGTAGAAGCCTCTTCCGAAGCTGTATTATCAGAAGGTGAATTCGGGATCTTTTTCCCATCCGATGCACATAGACCCTGCGGATGTCATCAGAAGCCATCACATGTGAAAAAAATCGTAGTTAAGGTGAAATGTTAGTTTGAACTGTAATTTACCTTAACTGAAGGATCGCACTTCCCATAGCATAGGAATAATGGATTGTGTAAAAAATTTTCTATGATAATTTATAAGGCTGAGGCTGATTCGAGATATTTACAGGAGCTATATTTTTCCAAGTCAACTTATTAAAAGAAAAGGGCTGACGCACCTATGCCTCAGCCCTTGTTCCCCTATACAATCCTTAAAAGTTTGTATTAGAAAAGTTATTATTTTATAGTAACCTTAGTCTTAATTGTCTTTACCTTTCCGCTATATAACTTAATTGTTGCTGTTATCGTAACCGTTCCTGCTTTTTTCGCTGTTATTTTACCATTGCAGTTAAATCCGTTACTTTTTGTAAGCAAGCCGGCAAGGTAACTTTCATTGCAGTAGTTTTTCCCACTGCTAGCTTTGTATTTGATGCCTTAACAGATACCTGACTTATTAAAGCTGTGATCTGAGCTGCCGGTGCTGCCTCTGTTAAGATCACATAAGTGCCCAGGCTGACCACTCCGAAGGTTACTGTGTTATCAGCGTTTACCTTATTTGAGTAGCCACCGACAAAGGTCTCTAATTTCTTTGTTTTTGCATTTACCTTATAAATATATACCTTTTGCCCAGCCTTGGAATCTGCTACTGTTGCTGTAATTTTTACTTCTTTGGATAGTGTCGATGAACTGGTTACCGATACAACAGAGCCCTTTTGACTATCATTAAGAATAGCTTTGAGTGCAGCATTCGTTGTATCTTCCACTGAGGCTGCCTTTGCTTTAACAGCGTTATCGGATGTGGATACAGCAATAGTATCTATTGCAGGAGCTTTGGTTGGTGTAGTCGTTGGTTTTGGTGTCGGCGTTGAAGGTGTTGATGGTGTTGATGGTGTTCCCGGATTGGATGGTACTGTTGTCGGAGGAACTGTTACAACCGGAGTCTCCACATTTGCTTTGCTTACCGCTAAATACTGTGTGAGATTCGTGTATTTGCTAGAGTATGGTTTTGCTACAACTCCTCTTGAGGCATACATAGCAGCAAACTGATTCGACTCCATAATTGTCTCTAATACATTAATGGCACACTTCTGCACATCACCAAGTGCTGTAATTGAATCTAATGCGTTACTTGGAGTTCCTGATAAGGAGTTCACCAGTCTGGTCTGGGTACTTCCTGACATTACTATGTCATTTCCCGCATGGAAGATAGTATTTACGCTTGCTCTGCCACCGGCGCCCCAGTCGCTCATTACGATACCATCGTATCCCCATTCTCCTCTGGGGAGATCTGTTAATAAATCATAGTCTTGAATCGCATATTTACCGTTATTTTTGTTATAAGAGCTCATAATTGCCATTGGCTGAGCAGATTTCACAGTCATTTCAAAGCCTTTTAGATAAATCTCACGAAGAGCTCTTTCAGATACAATATTATTAACGTTATTTCTATTGGTCTCCTGGTTATTGCCAGCATAATGTTTAATTGTTACGCCAACACCTGGATTCGACTGAACACCTAAAGTAGTTGCCGTTCCGATGGCTCCTGTTACAAAGGGGTCTTCTGAATAATATTCAAAGTTACGCCCGCATAATGGATCTCTGTGAATGTTCATTCCAGGTGCCAGCCATAAGCTCACTCCATACTCAATCATTTCTTTACCAATTGCAACACCTACTCGTGTAATCAGCTCTTCATTCCAGGTCTGAGCTAAGGCTGTACCGATTGGCCATGCTGTACAGAACTGATAATACGTAATTGGTATTCCTGAAACTGTAGCCGTATTCCTCTGAGTGATCCGGATACCGGCTGGTCCATCGGCAAGTACGGTGTTAGGAATTCCTAAGCTATCATAATATAATCCAGTTGTCGTACCAGCAGCTCCTGGTACAGTGACTAAAGCGGCACCGGTACTGGTTGATACGCCAATTTGACCAGAAGTTCCATTTACTATATTCGCAAGCTGAGTTGCACTAAGACTTGCAACAAATTGCTGAATCGTAACATTACCTGCATAGACATCATATAAAGTAGTTCCCTCCGGTACTAGTGGAACATTAACCATTGTCCCGGTTAATGCGGCTCCTGTTACAGTGATTGATCCGCCTGTTACAGTAACTGCACTTCCGCTTGTTGTTTGTGCTCGATAAGTTGTGACAATTTCATTATCTAGTAAGGATGCGTTATTAGGAGCTACGAAACCAACAAAATTCAAGTTGGTACGTACTGCCGCACTAATTTCCCCTACCTCTCCCGGATAAGTATATGCTATGGTACCATAGCTGCTGATATCAGGATTTACCTGCGTCAATTGATTACTAAGTCTTTCTGTTATAACATCCTGGGCAACCGTCAATACCTGGGCAACATGAGTATTTCTAGAGCTGTTACCCACACGAAGGATATAGTCGCCATCTTCCATGAGGTAGCAGGCATTTGCAGCACTATAGGAGGACATCTCCGTTGTATTATAGGAAATCGTAAGCTCCTGGCTTTGCTTCGGTGCTAGTATGTCAGTCTTTGCGAAGGCAGCAAGCTCCTGATATGGTTTTTCAATAGTTCCTGCTGGAGCTGAGAAATATACCTGTACTACTTCCTTGCCTGAATAGGTATTGCCCGTATTCGTAACTTTTACCTTTACCGTTACCTTATTATAATCCGCGATTACGGAAAGTGTTTTTATATCAAAGCTGGTATAGGATAGACCATACCCAAAGGCATATGCGGGAGTTATCCCAAAGGTATCAAAATAGCGATAGCCTACATATACACCTTCTGCATAAGTTTCATTTGCCGTATCCGAATCGTTCCCACCAATGGTTCTGCTGGCAGGATAATCGGAATAACTCTCTGCCCAGGTATCCGTTAATTTACCGGAAGGAGAAATATCCCCATCGAACACCTTCGCCAATGCATTTCCACCTTCCATACCAGCCTGTGACATTAAGAATAATCCATCCAGTCCTGTTATCTCATCAAAGAATTTTGTATCGATGATTCCGCCTACATTTAAGATTACAATACTCTTATCAAAAGCTTGAGCCAATAGAGCGATATTTGCCCTTTCGGTATCAGATAAATAATAATCTCCCTTTGTAATTGTTCTGTCGGAACCCTCTCCCGATACTCTACTGATTGTATAGATAGCTGTTGTAGTTCCATTTACCTTTGCTGCATCAATATCAGCCTGGGTTAACAGCGGATCATTGGCTAGGTATGAGTTCGCTCCACCAAAGCTTCCTCTGACGACGGTAACATATTCATTTGAGACATTAGCCGCTTTGCCTGCTTCAAAGTTTGTAATAAAATTATCCATCCAGGCTTGACTGGATAGTGTATATACAGACTTTAGCCCATCATAAATAGAGTTAACATATCTTTGATTAACGTCACCCGAACCGGTTCCGCCTTTAATGGTTGCATAGGAGCCGCCGCCAAAGAGTGCCACGGATGATCCCTTTGTAATCGGAAGAGCATTATTTTTATTTTCCAGCAAAACCATTCCTTCGGTTGCCGCCACTTGTGATAAAGCAACATTTTCTAGCTCCAGAGGCGACATATCCGTAGTTGTATGACCCATATTTGCGGCAAAGGATGTGTTTGACATATTAAATCCCAAGGCTGTAGCCAAAAGGACAGCCATCCATTTTTTACCTAAGCGCTTAAGTTTCCTCCTTTCGAATCGTTTTTTGTTCAATAAGTTTTCACTCCATCTGCTCATTGATTTTTTCCTTTCCTTATCCTCATTCATTATATAAGCCCTCCATGCTGATACAATGTAATATAAATTTTAAAGCAGATAAGAATTTCTATCCGTCTGTAATCAGACATAAATTGTTTCTTTTCCGATATTTGTTATGGTTTCTTGCCCATCTTCTCCCACTCCTCCACTTGCTTTTGTACTTCTTCGACTAATTGCTCTGCCCCTGCCTCCCTTAGTTCCTGCTGGAATTGGGGCAGCGCCGTATCTACATCTAGGACACCATCTCCTAATTTCAAGTTATATTTTTTTATTACCTGAGAAAGCTTAGTGGGATCAAAGGATAACTTTTCATCCTCAAACTGAAAACCGTAGGCAGGAGATTGAATTGCGGATGCATTAAATTCTTTCATAATATCATAGATATTCAGCTCTCCTCCTTCCCACACTTTTGCTATATTTCTGTTATAACACCATTTTGAATTATTGGAGTATCCTATCGTTTCAGAGGTAAGTCCTTCTGGGTAGGTAATATGCCCGTCTCCGGTTTTCACATAATGAATTCCTTCCACGCCATACAGAACTGTATTAATAATATCAACATCTGTATATAAGAGATTCAAAGCCTTCATTGCTGCCTGGCCATTCTCAAACTGTTTGTTAATGCACCAGAAATAAACCGTGTTGCTGCTGGTACTTATGTAGGGTCGCTCTGAAAAATTGATATAGGTAATCTTATTTCCATATCGTTTCTTTGCAGCCTGCAGCTCGTCCGGCCGAATTACATATTCTGTTGAAAAGGCATATCCTGCATCTACCTGTGATAACCCGCTCTCATTATTTATGATAATATCTTCACTCAGATATCCTTTTAGATACCAATCTCGTACCATTCGAACCCGTTGTTCATATTCCGGAGTCTCATATAGATTAACTACTTCTAAGGAAGTATCCTTGTAATACACCATGGCCAGACTCTCAGCCAGTACATCCCCTATGACCTCTCTTACAATAGCTTCTTTGTTTACCCGCTCTGGGACATAGGGAATCAGCTCCGGTTCATTACTTTTTATAATTGCCAGAACCGCTTCGAAATCAGACATACTTCTGATTCCTGTTATATCAATCCGATATTTATTCAGATACTCTGTTAGTACGGCGACACCGGTGCAATGAACATCAGGCATGGGCTTTGGAATTCCATAAAGTTCTCCTTCTATTTTTCCCAGATTTATGATATCATCCCCCATGAAATTAATAATGTCCTGACCATATTCATAAAGCAGATTACTTATCGGAAGTAAGGAAGTTTTCTGAGCATTGTAGGCTTCATTTGTAAGACTCACTATGTCTACCGGATTCTCAGTATCATTTAACATCATAGACGTATTTCTGCTTGAGACAGGTACCAGCAGCATTCGAACTCCAGCTTTTTCTTCAGATAGCCTTCCCAGCTCTTGGTTTACAATATCCAGATCCTGCGTTGTTTTTCCATAACTTCCAATGCCTATTCGAACAATTGGGATTTCCTCCTGACCTCCAGCCTCCTGCATCCGGGTAGTACTGCCGCATCCCACAAGAAAAGCGGCGCCGAGAATGATACCTATGTATACCTGCCTTATATTCATAGAATAATCCTTTCCATTGAGCCTTCATATTAATCTCTATTATAAACGATACCATTATAAATATATTAATACTTTTCAGACATTTATTGTTGTTATACAGACATCAACCAATTTTTGGTACTTTTGCATTTGATAAGCACATAGCTTCCATGCTATAATTCAGATAATAGAAATTATGCTTCTCAAATCTTCCATTGCTCTGAACAAAAAATCGTATAAGTAGGATGATACAATGTTTACTACCAATCGAAAGCCCCGCAGTATAAATTTCATAATTATCAGGTTATTTTTAATGGTACTTTGCCCCATAACCTTTGCAAATCTAGCTGCTAATTATTATACCAAAAGCATACTTCAGACACAAGCAACCGACTATAACAGGGGTACCTTATCCGTACATATAGAAACCGTTGATACTAGATTAGAAAACCTCTCGCGCTCCATGTTCCTGCTTCTTTACCAAGAAATAAATGTTTCGAATCTGCTGCAGACCGAGGATATGAACGCACGTATTGACGAACAACTAAATATGAAAAGGACTTTATCAAACTACTTCAGTGCCTATGACAATACCGACGGGCTTTTTATCTATTCCCCTTCCACGAATGACTATATACAAAGCTCTAAGGGAAATGAGTCCATTCAAGACCGCACCACATTAAAGAACTATATGAAAAATGTGATACTATCCACTGATTATTTAGGTCTTTTAGAAGGAGTATGGAAGCCGATTACATTGAATCAAAAGTGTCTGCTAATTAAGGTGATTCAAAAAGATGGTGTATTCTTAGGTTCCTGGATCTGGGTAGAAAGCCTGATTGAACCCTTGAAGAATCTGGAGGGCAATTCCGGAACCAGAGTATTTGTTACAGATTCAACGAATAGACCCTTAACTAACCTTGATTTTATTTCAGAGGAAGGAATACAGGTGAGTGAATTAGCGCTGAGTTCCTCGTTGTCCTCCTCCAGTGGAAATTATCTAACAATCGGTGTTCCCTCATCGATGGGGAATATTAATCTTTGTATGAGCATCCCTTATAAAGAAGTCATGCAAAAGACCGTCTATTTTGAAATTTTAATACTAAGTGTTTATATTATTTCTTTAGTTCTAATGGTAATTATTTATTTTCAATTCAAAAAGCAGATTATACAACCCATGAATGCCTTAAAAGACGGTATGGGGGAAATAAAAAAGGGTAACCTTGACATCATGCTTACCGTTCCAAAGGATTCCTTAGAGATCGGTGTGGTAACAGATACCTTTAATGATATGGCAAAAGACATTAAGTCTCTTAAAATACAGGTATATGAAGAACAGCTGGAAAAGTCCAGGATTCTCCTACGCTCTCTGAATCTGCAAATACGCCCTCATTTTTTCTTAAATTCATTAAATATTATATATAGTCTGGCTTTAACCAAGGATTACAAATTGATTTTAGATATGTCAAAATGTCTTACAACCTATATTCGCTATATATTTAAAAGCAGTGATTCCATGGTTCTTATTCAAGAGGAACTCATGCATATTAATAATTATATGCATATCCAAGAGTTGCGCTATACCACTAGATTCACTACAAACACTGCTATTGAACCTGGTTTAGATAATATCTATATCCCTATTCTGCTCATTCAAACGTTTGTTGAAAATTCAATTAAGCATGCTTATCATAGCAATGTCTTTTTGGAGGTGGATATAAAAGTCAAGAATATCAAGGATGCTTCAGATTCCTATGTAGAAATTATTATTTCAAATAATGGTAATAGTTTTTCAAAAGAACAACTGGACGAATTAAACGCTTCCGTCAATATGAGCGAAACCCGAGAGGAGCATTTAGGCATTTTAAATATTAAGCAGCGTCTCCACCTTATTTATCAGGGCAAAGCAAGGCTTCAGTTTTCAAACAATAATTCCGGCGGCACTATTGTCGTAATAAAAATTCCTAAGAGTGAGAAAGGAACATAGACATGAATATTTTATTGGTTGATGATGAGGTATTGGCAATCAACGGCTTAAGAGCTGCCGTGAATTGGGACAAACTTGGGATAACTAATGTTCATTACGCTTTTAACGTACCGGATGCTAGAGAAATCATCCGTTCCCAAGATATTAACATCTTAATTTGTGATATAGAAATGCCGGGGGAAAGTGGACTTGACCTACTGCACTGGATTAAACGTGAGCATTCCTCCATTGTGACGATCCTTCTCACCTGTCATGCAAGCTTTTCCTATGCAAGTGAGGGCATAAAAAGCGGAATCTTAGAATATCTGCTTAAGCCGATTGATATCGATAGCCTTGAAGAAACCATACAAAAAGCAATGGATCAGATCAGAAAAACTCTTGACTACTCTGATAAAATAAAATACGAGCGTCTATGGAGCAAAAACAAAGAACTGATAAAGGAACGCTTCTGGTTAGACATTGTAACCGGAATATATCAAAATAGTGATTATTCTTATATCGAATGGACTGCAGATTTGCGTTCGGTGGAGCTGTCTACTCCCATAACCTATCTTCCAATTCTTATATCCATCGTGTCCTATGAACAATATATCAAGGAGGAAGCGCTGCTATCCTACTCAATAAAAAATGTCATATCCGAGTTGATTTTGCAAAACCAAAACAGCATACCGGTTATTACCTTATCCAAGGTAGAGTACTTAGTACTGCTGCCATTAAGTGCACAAGAAACCTATTCTAATTTGCAAAAGCAATGCCGAAATTTTGAAAGCTCCTGTTTTAGATATCTAAAGATATCCGTACAAACAAATCAAGGAGTGCCTGTAGCACTTTGTGATTTGGCAAAACAGGTACAAACTCTAAGAAACTATTCCACTAACCTGCTCTCCTCTACTTTAATTGGAAACTCTCCCACAATGACGGTTGTAGATAAAATTAAAGAAATTGTTCACAAGAACGTAAATCATATCATAACCAGAGAATCCAT
>JAQZBD010000155.1 GCA_029239235.1 Herbinix sp. | reverse complement strand
GGCTACCGGATTCACTGCATTACTGGATATAACGATAAAGGTGGGTGCTCCGTATAACGGATTTGCATCTGGTTTCTGAACAAAATCAGCTGCAGATTTTCGAAATCTCTTTAAGAAATCTGACTTCTGAATTACAGTAAAATGCATCGAATCAAATTTAGCTCCTCCGATCGGTGCCGCATAACCTGACTGAAGGATCGTTTTTAAGTCATCTTCTTTAATCTGCTCTTCTGTGAATGCTCGGACTGACTGTCGTTTCAAGATTGTTTTCATTGTTTCCATAGCGATTCTCCTTATATATTTTTGAAATTATCTTTTATCAATTCTTGTGTCAAAATATCTTATATACTACAGAATGATTATCTGTTAACCTATATCAGATGGAACAGCAATTTCTTATTTTCCTATCAGCCTGCTTAACATTTCGTGATGTCTTCTAACCTGTTCAATCTCATTAATCAGCTTATCCTCACCCGCATCCTGGCAGTATCTCTGACCCTCAAATTCAGAATTGATGTAGCCATTAAAGCCGCACTCCTTCAGATATTTGATTGGTGTCGCATAATCAATAGCCTTATCCTCATATTGACCCGGCATTCCAGCCACTTCAGTCATATGATAGAACTTTCCATGAATGCTTACGATGTAAGGAACAATATCCTTAATATCCTCCGGCTTTGCACAGGATTCTTTGATTAAGATAGCACCAAGTGTCATAGCATTCAAACCATGTCCGGGGTATTTCTCATCCAACAGCTTGATGACCTCGTCCGTATTCTTATCCTCACCCTGCTCCAGAATAAAATCGATCATCTCCGGATTATAGTGGCGCTTGAAATAATCAATGGCAAGATCCGTCGGAGAGTGCTGGAAGATTCCAAAATCGGGAACCAATCCAACATGCTTTGTTCCGGTTTTCTGGGTGAGTTCTATAATCTGATCCACCATTCTTGGATCCATAATCGGATCTTTTACGTTTTGCTTTTGACCCGGTTTAATGGGCAGCGGGAAATGAATTTCTTTTCCGATTTTGACATTGTACTTTTCAGCTGTCGGAATAGCCATTTCAATTACTTCCGTTGGCACCAGGCATAGGCATCTTACATTCTCAAAGCCCATTCTGGCCGCAATCTTGATATCGTTCTTTAATCGTTCTGCTGCCTCTGCATGGGTCATAACATGGTAACGAAACTGATGGACATCCAAATAGATATCCATTGTTACAGCCATCATGCCATATCTCGCCATCTCGTTATTCCAATCAAAATAAAACTGCTCAGATGGGAAAGGATAGTCTTTTATAATTGCTTCATCAATAATCTCAATACCATCGGTATGTAAATTATCATGTACCTCACGAATCATATCCTTCCAGTTCATCTTTCCAAAAAACTGTGTTTGCTGATAACTATAAAGCGATACGCCTCTTTTAATTCCCATAATAATCCTCCATTCTGCCGTAGCTTATTTTTGTAACACAAGCTCAAAGGTACAGATCGTACCTGTCTTGCCAGAGCCGGAGCCCTTACCCGGTACCGGAGGATTCTTCACCCATTCTTCGTCCCAGGGCATATAGCCATATTGAGCTAAGATGGATTGTTGAAGTCCAATCACATGGGTTCCGGAGGAAAGACCTCCTTCTTGTTCTACATATACATATCCTTCGTCATCGTAATTCCAATGTTCCCATACGCAGGTCTTAATTTCCTCAAACGACCTTGGTGCTTTGCCATTGATTTCAAACTTTTGCTTACTAACCGGATATTCCACTCCATCACAGGTAATATAATAGCCGTTGTGGAGGGATAAAAAGCATCCTCTGTAATCGGCAATACGGACAGCAAACTTAAAGCCTACGATCCTTTCACCTTTCGTTACATTTTCAAGACTATCTTTTCTAATCAGATATTGATCAAACATGATGTTCCACCTCTTTCTGTGTAAGATTAAACTTGCTAAAATTTTTATTAGTAAGCCATTCGTAGTTGGTAAAATAAAGTTAGTTTAACTTGATCTCTTTTCCTTCTTCTGCTGATCTATAGATTGCTTCCAGAATCTGAGTAACCACAAAAGCCTGCTCCGGCTTAACCAACGGCTCTGTATCATTAATAATTGCATCCAGCCATTGATTCGCTTCACGGATACCTTCCGCAGAAGCACCGCCGGCAAAAAAATCCACATGAGCCTTTGGTGATATCGTTGACTGCATCTGCTGATCATTTTCGATGAAGTTATAGATCAATTCATCCTGTGCGAAGCTTCCGCCGTGATTGATATGTGCGCCGGATTCTGTTCCACAGAGGGTAGTTGATGCTTCCTTGGATTCAAGCACATTCAGATTCCAAGAAGCTTCTACGAATACTGTTGCTCCATTCTCCATTTTTACAAAACCGAATGCGGAATCCTCTACCTCGAAGGTCTCAGGGTTCCATGGACCAAATACATTACCTTCAAATTTATCTCTCATTTTATTAAATACGGAGCCTGTTACAGATACCGGTTTGTAATTATCCATCATCCATAGGGTGATATCAAGCGCATGGGTTCCGATATCAATAAGGGGTCCGCCGCCCTGTAATGCCTTATTCGGAAATACACCCCAGGTAGGAACAGCTCTGCGGCGAAGTGCGTGTGCTTTAGCAAAATAGATATCGCCCAGCTTTCCGCTCTCACAAGCCTTATGTAAAGCAATGGTATCTTCACGGAAACGGTTTTGATAGCCGATGGTGAACTTCTTGCCGGAGACTTTCCAAGCATCCATCATCTTCTGAGCGTCTGCGGTACAATGTGCCATAGGCTTTTCACAAATAACATGCTTTGCTGCCTGAAACGCTGCTACTGTAATAGGAGAATGGGAAACGTTCGGTGTACATACATGAACTACCTCGATCTCCTCATTTTTCATAAATTCATTATAATCTGTGTATACCTTCGCATCCGGTGTTCCATATTCCTTTGCAGCCTTAATGGCTCTCTCTTCTACAATGTCACAGAAAGCAACAATCTCATTTTTCTCACTGCAAGCCTTTAACGACGGCAGATGCTTCTGATTCGCAATGCCTCCGCATCCCACAATACCTATTTTAACTTTTCTCATTACTACTACCTCCAATGAATATTTTTATCTGCGAAACTCTTGCTCCCTTACCTCTAAATAATTATGGTTCAATACAGGAACCAGCAATATCTCGGATATCGCCTTCAGAATTTCATGCCATAGTAATATTCTAAACCTGTCTTAGTGAAACAACATTCAAATAATTTGTTTATATGGTATCTCTTTTTAGCCAATTCTTTGGATAATCATTTATAAAACAAGAAAAAGAACAATTTTTCAAGGTGAAAAACTGTTCTTCTTATTCAATCAAATTTAAAATCCTAGGCTTTATTGTACAGGATGCAAAACATCCCAATGCTCTGCCAGCTTGCCATCCTCAACACGGTAGATGTCCACAACTCTTGCCTTTGTATTTCCTTCCGGGTCGACATTCTTTAAATAGACAACTACCAGATCGCCTTCTTCAATCAGCATCTTAATTTCCAAGCGGAAGGTCGGATCAATCTTAAACTTGTTTGCAAAGCCTTCTTTTAATCCTTCTCTGCCCTGTGCGACCCCCGGGTTATGTTGAATATAGTCCTCTCTGACATATTGATCTGCTGCCTCGATAATGTGTTGATTGAAAAACTGTTCATAGAAATTTCTTACCAACATTTTATTTGACATATGTTCTATTCTCCCTTTCATAAAAGCTGAGTTAATTCAAGTGCAGCTCTGTTATCCTAATTTTAACTACTCATCCATTTAGCATAACAGCTAACCTTGAACAACCCCTGATAGATTAATCTAATTCTACTATTATAATTACAATATAACTATTGCTGTTATTATTACAACGTAATTAATTATAGGAAGATTCTCTCATACAAGCATTTCAATTTTTATCTCTTTTTGTACGACTACATCCTTTTCTTCAAACTATTTTCTACTCATTACCATAACAGTTCAAATTGTCTTATCGACTTTTTGTCCTTTTGCGAAATTCATGCTCCATGGATGAAAGCCCTGAAATTAATATAATATTTTCCGCAGTTGAACTGTTTTTGTCGCTATCCTTTCCTGGAACACCCGGTCATGCTCCACGAAAATCATAGTTGGTTCATATCTCAGTATCAGCTCCTCAATTTGCACTCTTGAGATAACATCGATAAAGTTTAGCGGTTCATCCCATAAAAACACATGGGCTGGTTCTGCCAGACTTTTCGCGATTAACACTTTCTTTTTTTGACCGCCGCTAAACTCCTGAATATCCTTCTCAAATTGACTGCGTCCAAAATCCAATTGACGAAGCACTGTTTTGAATATTGTCTCATCCAGCCCGTACTTAACCGCAAAGTCAGATAGATTCCCAGATAAATAAGAAGTATCCTGAGAGATATAGGACATCTTTATGCCCGGTGCCCTACGGATATCCCCAGTATAAGAGATCTGTTCTCCTAATAACAATCGAAACAGAGAGGTTTTCCCCGAGCCATTTTTTCCACGAATGGCAATTCGATCTCCCTGCCAAAGGGTAAAGTTGATATCCGAAGCCACGTTCCGTTCCTCATAGAATAAGCTTACCTCTTCCGCCTCGATCAAACGCTTTTTAGGGAAGGACAAGAGATTCATCTTTAGATCATCTACCTGCTCTACATTCTTTAGAAGCCCTTTTTTCTCCTCTATTGCATCCAGCTTTCGGCTCTCAATGGACTTAGCCCTTTTCATCATTTTTGCAGCCTTATGACCTACAAAACCACGATCCCCCACATGGTTTCCTATCTTTGATGCTTCCACCTGATCTGACCAGCCCATGGCACGCTTTGCAGCATCCCCAAGCACAGCAATTTCCTTCTTCAGCTGCTGGTTTTTCTCTATTTCATAGTTGTCCTGGAGCTCTTTATTCTGCTGCCAAGTGGTATAGTTCCCCCTCATAACCTCAATACTTGAACGATTAATTGATAGTACATGGTCAATACAAGCATCAAGAAATGCTCTGTCATGAGAAACCAGAATAAAGCCCTGCTTCGTCTGAAGGTATTTTGCCAGGGTTTCTCTGCCCTCCATATCCAGATGGTTCGTTGGTTCATCAATCAATAGAAAATGATTCTTTTTCAAAAAGAGCGCGGCTAACATTACCTTGGTACGCTCCCCAAAGCTAAGGGTTTGAAAAGGTCTCGCAAGTACTGACAAATCCACCTGAAGTTTTCCCAGCTCCTTCTCAATCATTTCCTCAATAACATAACCATCATGGGCTTGATATAAATCCAACACCCGGCCATACTGCTCCAGTGCCTCTTCTTTATGCTCCGGATCCTCCATCTGAGCCAAGCATTGGTGCATCTGCTCTTCCCATTCAGTGAAGGGTGCAATCTTATCCTTAATAATATTTAGCGTATTTACTTCCTGATTTTCCACTTCAAAGGGAAAATAATCAAACTGGGCTGAGCTTGTAATACTTCCCTTATATTCATATTTTCCTAATAATAAATTTAAAAATGTCGTTTTCCCTTTTCCATTTCTTCCGACAAAGCCCAATCTCCAATCCGTATCGATCATGAAATTAACATGCTCAAAAATATTGTCATAGGCCGTATCATAGCTGAAGGTTAAATCATTTATCATAATCTGCGACATATTAACCGCCTCCTTTTAATGAATTATTAAACGGGTCATTGCGAAACTAGCAACTTCACTGACTATAAGTTTCGCAGCAATAAAAAAGCCACAAGAAGCTATCTTCTTGTGACCTAATGTCTTTTCTAAGAACTCTTTCTGTAGTTCATAACCAGCGTTTAACCCTTGAACGTAATTACTCAAAGTTTAATTACCGGATTGTTCTGCCAGAAACACAGCTGCTTCCAATAATGAATAACAGCAGTTCCTATGATAAATGTATCTATTAGAATTAGGAATGATAACTTCTTGCCGCAACAAAATAAAACTATGAATAGCCTCATCCTGTCACTTATTCAGTTTACTGATTAGCAAGTAGTAATAATCATTCCTTCAACCTCTTTTCTTATACTAATGGAGCTATCTTAACATGTTACTGATATTATTACAACCCCGGATTCCTATAATACCAACTTATTCTTATAAAATTATTTGCTGCTAGCTGCACTAAGCGTATTGCATATTTCATTACTTAACACAAACTTTTTAAATACCTCGCCACGCTCCTCGAAATTCTTAAAGAAACCATAGCTGGCAGCTGCCGGTGAAAATAAGCAGGTCATGCCTTTTTTCGTAATCTCTTTTGCCTTCTGTACTGCCTCCTCTACATTGGCAACCGGGACAATATTTTTATCCTGACCGGGCGCATCTGCATTTGCAATGAGTGTCTGAATACGATATCCGGTATCCGGCATAAGAATTATATTTCTAATCTCCGAATCCAATAGGAAATCCACCAGAGGCTTATACTCAATTCCGCGATCCATTCCCCCCAAGATGACCGTATCAATATTCCTAATACTCATTGCAGCCTGGATCGTAGTCTCGCAAATAGTAGAAATGGAGTCATTATAAAAGGTTATCCCATCAATCACAGCTACATATTCCATTCGGTGAGGCAAGGGCTGGAACGTTTTCACAGCTTCATAAAAGCTATCATTACCTACACCAAGATAGTTAGCAACACTATAGGCTGCCGCTATATTGTACACATTATGATGTCCCTTCAGCAGAATCTCATCATCAATAATCTCAATATGCTGCTCTTTATAATAAATGTGATTCTCCTTTACTTTTACGTCAGATTCATCATCTCTATCAGAAAGAGTTATGGACGCTGCTTTCAGATGCTTTCCGGGGTTTAAAAACCCCTTATTATAAATCAACAGGTCTCCCTTTTGCATGAATTTATATATATTCTCTTTCGCAGCTGCATACTTCTCGAAGGTACCGTAATGATCCAAATGCTCCTGATATAGGTTCAGATGCATACCAATATGAGGAGAGTGGGTGACATGCTCCAGCTGATGGGAGGAAAGCTCAAATACAATCAACGTTTCGTCACTGATCTCTTCCAATACATCAAATACAGGAACGCCAATATTCCCTACCAGACGCGCGTCTCGTCCGGTACTTTGAATTACATGATAAACCAGGGAAGAGGTTGTACTTTTTCCCTTTGTTCCTGTTATTCCGATGGTCTGATCTCGGTAAAATTCCAGAAAAAGATCCGTCTGAGACGTTAGCTTTTTAAAATCGCCATTATCCTTACTGTTAAATACTATTCCCGGACTTTTTATAATCATATCATAATCCGCAAGAATGTCCTGATAAGAATTTCCAATGTGCTGAGTGGCATTCTCTAAGCTGTCCTTTATTTCATTTTTATCGTAAATCCCAAATTGCATCTCTGGCAAATACTTTCTTATAAAATGATATGTGGATTTTCCTTCTCTTCCGAAGCCGAGAAGCAATACTTTTTTATTTCGTAGTTTTT
This sequence comes from Herbinix sp., assembly GCA_029239235.1. GTDB lineage: Bacteria > Bacillota > Clostridia > Lachnospirales > Lachnospiraceae > Mobilitalea. The sequence continues at coordinate 2,043 of JAQZBD010000155.1, read as the reverse complement.
CGCATATCCCAGTAATCATATCTACCTCTTTTCAAGCATATCCTTTGATTCATGACTAGTACATCAGCATGTTCATTCCCTTGTATGCCATCATATTCTTTCGTCAAGCATCAGGCTTTTTAGTCGGCCTACTAATTCTTCCGGTACTGAGTTTTCCTCATTATAATAGGAAAGATAGGAATTCTCTGTCTGTATATAAGTTTTATACTGCTCCTTACCCTTATAATATTCATAGAGCTTAGGCAGTTTCTTCCCTTCGGCGCTGTTACGGTGAATGACCGTACAGATTGCTGTATTTACCTCATCACAGGTTCCCACACACTCGAAGGGCTTCTCCGGTGCCGCCCCGATCAGCTGATCGAAGATAGGGACTAACTCTTCCTGATTCAACATATCGTTTCCAAAAATCTGTGCTAGTCGGTCAAGCGGAATAAACGGTGATAGGATGATATAAACAAACAAGCATTTCGAACAAGCTCCGCACCACCGGTCATTCTTGCTGCCCACATTACAGCTATGGAAAATAAAATGGTATTTCTCCTGCATTGCAAAGAACTTTGCTATCTGGTATTCACTGAAGGGGCGAAGCAGGCTAAAATAGTGCACCCCGCTATTCACATATTTCTTTTCATAATGAATAAAGTCTAATTCAAACTTATATGACTTGGAATACTGGTGATTAACTTCCGTTCCTTCTACCGTACTTTCATTAGCACTGGCTTCATTGGAAAGCACCACATACTCTTTGTCATGCAGATAAGCTGCCAGAACAGAGGAAAAAGCAACAATAGCAGAAAACGGCGTGTGACCATTCAAATACCCCTGCTTATTCAGAGCTAATAAATTCATATCCAAGCTACGGTTAACAATTAAGATGTTCTCCTCTTCATAACCTGCCGTAGTGGCGCATTGAATGGAGGTCAGCTTTTTATTAATCATAAAGCATAAATTGCTTTCTTTTCGATTACTTAACAATTCCAGCGTTACAACAGAATCCTTGCCTCCTCCGATGGGAATCATACAACCATTCTTAATTTTTTCTGATTTAAAGTAATCTTTTTTATCCTCAGGAGCAATAATCTCAATCTCCATGAATTCTCTGGCATTTGTTTCAATCCCATTAGTATAGAAGAATTCACCCAGTCCAAGATGATACTGCTGTTTCCACCAGGCAATCTGAGCTTCCTCAAGCTGACCGGCTTTAATACGTACCAACGGAGGGCAAGCACATTTCCAGTAGCTGATTAATTCTACCATTCCAAGTTGGAAAGCCAGCTGATTCACTGTTTCCTCTTTTTCATAATTTATTTGGGTATGCTTCTTGCGAAATTCCCACTTAGGAGTAAAGGCTGCAAGACCGTCTATCTTAAAATGATACGTGATAGCAAGTTTATCCCCTTGATCAATTATTTCATATTTGTCATATGTAAAAACTGGATGTTTCGTTCTTAATTCGTTAAATTTATCTTGCATGGAAGCCTCCTATTTCTGAAATCCATAACTACCCGTCTGACGGATAGCCAAGACATAAAGTACCATATGACTACTTTATGATGATATCATCAAGAAGAAATCATATGGCTCCAGGTTCGTATATTAAACACTTTTAATTATAAACATACTTGTAAGTAAGCTTACAGTATACTCGCTACGCTTTATTATACCATGAGCCAAATACTTGCTCCTGGTCCTCTAGCTCCGTTCGCATACTTGCAAGCAAGCTTGCAGTATACTCGCTACGCTTTATTATATTCTTCCTATGATAAGATTTCAATGATAAATTAAGCAATTCTCTATACTATCTATATTATTCCAATTATTTATTATATATCGTTGACAAATATATCGAGTGATGATATATTTAATATAACGTAAAACGATATATCGGAGGTTGATGCACATGGAAAATAATATACCTTTAACAGAAGCACTGTATTATATCCTGCTTTCTGTAAGAAAGCCAAATCATGGCTATGGAATTATTCAGGAAATAGAGTCTATCACAAATTCCAGAGTTATCCTTGGTCCCGGAACCCTATATGG
>JAQZBD010000154.1 GCA_029239235.1 Herbinix sp. | reverse complement strand
TGGATTCATGGATGATCGTTTTCTAAGATTATGAAAGTGTCTTTGATACAGAATAATCTTTGGAATGCTTAGCATTCCGTGTGTAGTATTTAAGTCAATCATATGTAAATTCAACTTAGAATAGTAATGTTCTAAGTTTTTTTGCGTTTGTAGATACAAAGTGTATTTTGATAGAATCTTTTTTATTTTTAATTTGGAAAAAGATTTGCATTCATTTTGAAATTGGAAGAATATTAAATCGGAAGAATATTAATAGTTAAAAAGCAGCCCTAATGGGCTGCCTTTTTATAGGCTAGAATAAAAATCATTCATTTACACCATCTGTAATCTATGATAGTGATTTTAATATCTGAGGGTGTTTATTCTAATACCCAGAAGTCAAATGCATGTTTTTCCATAAATGTGTAAGGAAGATAAAAATAACCTTTATCGCCCCAATCTGTTCCCCAACTGTTGAGAACGATAAAATAACCTTTATTTTCTTCTGTATTCCCATTGGAACCGGTGAATATTTTTACAATCTTTTTCAGAAGATTCCAAGCTTTATTCTGCTTTTTCAAATTATCATCATATCCCACCACAAGGACGGCGTGACCGCCAAGCAGTAGCTCATCACTGGTGTCGGGCATGGGAACAAAACCATCGCGTGATATGTGTTCAAAACTTTCATATACCTCCATACCAATTAGGACTGGGCCATGCTTTTCAGCAAGATAATGCTTAATTGCAGTAGAGGAGAGCAGCTTTTTGTATGCCGTAATCCTATGATTAATTGCATCGGAATCTGCTTCATTGGGGGGATCTTCAGCAAATTTTTTCTCGATGTAAGGCCATAACTCTTCAGTGCAAATGCCAATTTTGTTAAGCGCCATTCCAACGCTGCGCATGCTCGCGCCTGCATCCTCGTCCGTGGTACCTTCCAGCCGTCTCTCTTCGTAATATAAATACAGACGTGAGTGTTCCGTATTAATTTTCTTAAGCATCATGTAAGCAGCAGTGCCGGCATTAGCTGTGCAGCTACCCAGCTCTCCTTGATCAAATACCGGAGGACAGAATTCCCTTAGATCAATACTCTCAGGTAATTCGGATTCAGATGAGGCATATTTGAAGTCTCTTTCATTCTCTTTTTCTCTTTTTAACGGATATTGTCTTGCCATATGGTTCCTCCCTTTGACAGATATTGTCGAATTGCTCCTATTCATTTTATGCAAGAAATGTTATGGTCGTGATTCTATATCGATGCACGAATTTTATGCAATAAATGTGACATTGTGCCAGCCAGAGAGTATTTGAAAAATCAATTGTATATTTGCTTGTTAAAGGGTATCATAAAAGTGCTATGATTAATAAGGAAATCTTACGTTAAAGTCCAATCTATAATTTATCATAGAAGCTGTACGAGATAACAAGGAGATAAAAGCAATATGAATGAAAGTATTCTAATCGTAGATGATGAAAAAGAAATCGCAGATTTAATTGAACTCTATTTAAAGAATGACGGATATACGGTGTACAAGTTCTATAAGGGCATGGATGCATTACAATGCATTGAGTCGACAAAACTTGATATGGCAATTTTGGATGTCATGCTTCCGGATATCAGCGGTTTTCATATCTGCCAAAAAATTCGTGAAAAATTCTTTTTCCCAATCATCATGCTAACGGCGAAAGTCGAAGATACGGATAAAATCATGGGTCTTACCATAGGCGCGGATGACTATATAACAAAGCCCTTCAATCCTTTAGAAGTAGTGGCAAGGGTGAAAACTCAATTACGTCGTTATATGAGATACAATAACAGCAGCGAGAAAGAACCACAGGATATAAGTGAGTACGACATAAAAGGATTAATTATAAACAGAGATACACACAGAAGTACTTTATACGGCAAGGAAATTACTTTGACCCCAATAGAATTCTCTATTCTCTGGTATTTATGTGAGAATAGGGGGAAGGTGGTTTCGTCGGAGGAATTATTCGAAGCGGTATGGGGAGAGAAGTATCTAGAGAATAACAACAATACCGTCATGGCACATATCGGACGTTTACGGGAAAAGCTTCGTGAGCCATCTAAGAATCCTAAATTCATAAAAACAGTATGGGGGGTAGGTTATAAAATTGAACAATAAACGAAATTCTTTTGCTGCTCGATTGCGAAAATCCATACTGTTCAGGCTGCTACTAGCACTTTTTACTTATACCTTTGGCGGAATATTTGCATATATCGTAGCCGTTCAAATATTTGGTATGAGAACCTGGTTTGGCGGTGAGCTGCTTTATGTGCTACTCCATTGGTTAGATTCCAAAAGAGATGTGTTCGCACTATTATATATTGGTATCGGATACATTGCTATTTTTTTATATTACTGGAGAAAGCCGTTTTCTTATATGGAAGAGATTACAGAAGCTTTGGAGCAAGTATATCAAAGCGACAATGGCTTAATAGAATTATCAGAGCAGCTAAAGGAAATTGAATCAAAAATGAATCGAACCAAAATGACTATTCAGGAGAATGAACGAATTGCAAAGGAAGCGGAACAAAGAAAGAATGATTTGGTAGTTTATCTTGCTCATGATTTAAAAACACCCCTTACCTCTGTCATTGGTTATCTAACCTTACTGCGGGATGAGTTAAAGATATCGGAGGAGCTAAGAGAAAAATATCTATCGATCTCTCTCGATAAAGCTGAGCGGTTGGAGGACTTGATTAATGAGTTCTTTGAAATAACTAGATTCAATCTTTCTAATATTACGTTAGAAGTAAGCAAGGTTAATCTAACTAGAATGTTAGAGCAGATCACATTTGAGTTTAGACCTATGCTTGCAGAAAAAGGTCTGGAATGTAATTTGACGGCAGATTCCGAGATATTTATAAAATGTGATATTGATAAGATGCAGCGGGTTTTTGATAATTTACTTCGAAATGCTGTGAATTATAGCTTTGAGAACAGCAGCATTAATATTAGTCTTAAGCAGGAAAACAGCGGAGTAAGAATTACGTTCTTAAACCGGGGAAATACGATTCCTGGGGAAAAACTGCAGAGGATATTTGAGCAATTCTATCGTCTGGATACCGCCCGTACTACAAAAAGCGGCGGAGCCGGACTGGGACTTGCAATTGCAAAAGAGATTGTAGAATTGCACGGAGGCACTATTTCGGCTAATAGCCAAAACGATATAATTGTATTTGAAATAACAATTCCTGCTTTGTAGGAAAATCGTAAGAAATTCATTATAAAAAATTAGGATTCCAGTAAAGAAAAACGGATAAAGAGCATCTCTGATTTCGGTATGATTCATATATCGAAGCGGAGGTGCTCTTTTTGACTTGTAGGAATGCAGAGTACGATACGCAAAGAAGGAGAAAAAAGAATGAGTAAAAAGAAAATTGCAATTATATTTGGAGGATATTCCTCAGAATATCCTGTGTCCTTACAATCAGCCTATGCTGTACTAACCCACTTAGATAACAGGACATATGAAGCGATACCCATCGGTATCAGTAAAATGGGAGATTGGTTCCGTTATTACGGTTCTTATGAGAAGATCAAAAATGATAGCTGGCTCCAGGATACCGAGAACATAAACAGTGTGGTTGTCTCACATAATCGCAGTATTAACGGAATCATTGAACTAATCCCCGGTGGAAATAGAATGACAAAGCTTGACGCTGTATTTCCTGTTCTGCATGGAAAGAATGGGGAGGACGGCTCCGTACAAGGGCTTCTGGAATTGACCGGAATACCGCTGATCGGCTGCAATACACTTTGTTCCGCTCTTTGCATGGACAAGGATCGGGCACATAAGCTTGCGGAGCATGCAGGGGTTTTGGTGCCACGCTCTGTTGTTATTCAGCAGCCAGTGGAAGCAGACACTCTTTATCATAGTTTACGAGAATTAAGATATCCGTTGTTTATTAAACCGGTTCGTGCAGGTTCCTCTTTTGGTATAACCAAAATACAGGGTAAGGAGGAATTACTTCAAGCGGTAGCTTTGGCTTTTGAACACGATAGTGAGGTTATTATTGAGGAAAACATAGATGGCTTTGAGGTTGGCTGTGCCATATTAGGAGATAAGGATTTAATGGTTGGCAGGGTTGATGAGATAGAATTAACGGAAGGATTCTTTGATTATACCGAGAAATACACCTTAAAGAGCTCAAAAATTCATATGCCTGCCAGAATTGATGTAGCTTGCGAGCAGCGAATACAGGAAGCAGCAAAAATCGTATACAAGGCACTGGGCTGCTCCGGCTTTGCCAGAGTGGATTTGTTTTTGACTCCCTCAGGAGAAATCGTATTTAATGAGGTTAATACCATTCCCGGTTTCACCTCCCATAGCCGTTATCCCAATATGATGAAAGGCATCGGATTGTCCTTTAAAGAACTTTTGGACAAACTGATTGGATTGTATCTTATATGATGAAAAATATGACGAAAACGATTATGTTAGAGGAAGAAAAAATTTATAAGGGTAATTTGATCTTAGTAAATGCGAATCATCCGCTGCGCTCATTTCAGGAAGAGGGTTTCATTCCAGCAGATATAAGATTTCCAAAGATTCTTGTGAAAAGTGATGCAGCTAATATTCTGCAGCTCATTCTAAAAAAGATTAGCTGCTATGATGAAATACTTCCTGTAAGCGGGTACCGTTCTGTGACAGAGCAAAGGAAAATCTATGCCGATTCCTTGCGGGATAACGGCGAAGACTTTACCAGAAAATATGTTGCACTACCAAATCATAGTGAGCATCAAACAGGGCTTGCCATTGACTTAGGAATAAAAAAAGAAGTAATTGACTTTATTCGCCCTGAATTTCCCTATGACGGCATTTCCCAAAGGTTTCGTAAGACGGCACTTCGTTACGGCTTTGTTGAACGGTATCAAAGTACGAAGGAACAGATCACTGGGATTGCACATGAACCCTGGCACTTTCGCTATGTTGGATATCCCCATTCGGAGATTATGAATACCAACAATTTATCCTTGGAAGAGTACATTGATTTTCTAAAAGATTATAAATATGGGAAGAAACATTTTCAAGCTGAGATCCATGGGAAGCAAATCGAAGTATTCTATGTATCGGCGGACGAGAGCAAGACAACAATTTCTGTACCGGAACAAACCCTTTGTCAAGTGTCAGGTAACAATGTAGATGGTTTTATTATAACGCTTTGGAGGAACAGGAATGAATAAACATGAGTCATATACTGGCATTGACTATTTCAGATTCCTTGCGGCGCTGCTAATCGTTGCAATTCATACATCACCCCTGCTATCCTATAGTGAAATGGGAGATTTTATTCTCACACGCATCATTGCTCGCGTAGCAGTTCCCTTTTTCTTCATGACATCAGGCTATTTCTTGATCTCAAGATATGCATATAATTCTGATAAATTAAGGGCTTTTATAGCAAAGACCGCAATGATCTATGTGGCAGCTATTGTTATTTATATTCCGCTTAATATTTACAACGGATATTTCCAACAGGGTAATTTCCTGCCGAATATGCTTAAGGATATTCTCTTTGATGGAACCATGTATCACTTATGGTTTCTTCCAGCGTCAATCCTAGGGGCATTCATTGCATGGCTTCTTGTAAAAAGATTGGGTATTCAAAAGGCATTTTTTATCACTGTTATCCTTTATATCATCGGTATGTTTGGTGACAGCTATTATGGGGTATCGGAGCAACTGCCAGTTATGAAGCATGTGTATGAAGCTATCTTCCAGGTATCAGATTATACCCGCAACGGAATCTTTTTTGCGCCGGTATTCTTCGTACTCGGCGGAATGCTTGCTGATAGATCAATTCGTATTTCACTTGGAAAATCGATAGTGGGGCTGGTGGTTTCTCTGTCGCTTATGCTTGGTGAGGGGTTGGTACTGCATAGTTTAGGATTACAACGTCATGACAGTATGTATATCTCACTCTTACCCTGTATGTTCTTCCTGTTTTCAACCCTAACCTTTTGGAAGGGGCAGCGGGTTTCATTCATTAGATCATCAGCCCTTATTATTTATATGATTCATCCTTTGGCTATCGTTGCTGTCCGGATGTTCGCCAGGGTATTTCATTTCCAGGAGTTATTAGTAAAGAACAGTTTGATGCACTATTTTGTTGTTAGTATTTTGTCTGTAACGTTCGCATTCCTAACCACATTTATTTATAGTAAAATAAACCAGAAAACAATACCTGTTGCCGGATATGTATCAAAGGCAGACCGGGCATGGATTGAGATTGACTTAAATAATTTGGAGCACAATGTAAACACGTTAAAGCAGGCAATGCCTGAGAATTGCGAATTAATGGCTGTTGTAAAAGCAGACGCCTATGGTCACGGAGCCTTTGAGGTTTCAACCTATATAAACCGAATGGGGGTAAATGCATTTGCAGTAGCGACCATAGAGGAGGGAATTAAATTACGACAATACGGAATTGAAGGAGAAATACTAATCCTTGGTTATACAAATCCTTTACGGGCAAAGGAGCTGCATAAATATGCTCTTACACAGACGCTAATTGATTATGATCATGCGGAAAGTCTGGATAAGCAGGGCTATCGTCTTAAGGTGCATATGAAAATTGATACAGGGATGCATCGCCTGGGTTTTGATGTAAATGATGTAGAAAATATATTAAAAATATTTGATTCCAAGAATTTTCGTATCGACGGTATATACTCACATCTATGTGTAGCAGACAGCCTCCTCCCGGAGGAGGTTGAATTTACAAACAGGCAGATACAAAGCTTTTATGGATTACTGGCTGCGCTTAGTGAAAAGGGTGTTAAGCTTCCTAAGATTCATCTTCAAAGCAGCTATGGCTTTCTGAATTATCCGGATTTGAAATGTAATTATGTTAGAGCAGGAGTGTCATTATACGGTGTATTAAGCGCTCCCAAGGATGAAACAAAATTACGGCTTGATTTGCGCCCGGTACTCTCGTTAAAATCACAGGTCATTCTAACCAGAAAGATTAAAAGCGGTGATATCATGGGATATGGGAGAGCATTTACCGCCACTAGGGATACCCGGATTGCTATACTTTCCATAGGATATGCGGATGGCATACCCAGAGATTTATCTTGCGGAATTGGTAAAGTATTAATTCGTGGCAATACGGCACCTATTGTTGGTCGGGTGTGTATGGATCAGCTTGCGGTTGATATTACTGACATTCCTGATGTTCGCGTAGGGGATGTTGCAACACTGATTGGGGAAGATGATAGGGATGAATTAAAGGCTAGTGAGGTTGCTGATGCTTCGAATACCATTACCAATGAATTGCTAAGTAGGATGGGGACGAGATTAAAGGTTATTATGAGAGGATAGCTAAAGAAAAATAATAAAGGAGAGATAATACAGATAAGTGAATAACTGATAGAAATTTATGATATAGAGATTCGTTGACAAATGTCAACAAATATATTGACATTTGTCAACGAAGAGGTTATATTAATTGTAGGGTAAATAATGTATCGATACATATTTATATCCAGATTCTATTAGATTATTAAACAAGGAGTAAAAAAATGAGTGAAAAGGATAATTATGAAAGACTACCTGATTCAGAACTTTTAATCATGCAAATAATATGGAAGTCAGGAGAATTAATTGGGACAGGCAGAATTGTTGAATTGGTATGTGAGCAAAAGAATTGGTCACGGTCTACGGTTCAAGTTTTATTATCCCGTCTTGAGGAGCGCGGTTTTATTGAAATCAAGAAAAAAGGCAGACTTAAGTTTTATGAATCCTTGGTGACGGAGGAAGACTATTTATCCAAAGAAACAAAAACCTTTCTGGAGCAGTTTTACAGTAATTCTTATAAAAAATTGATTGCTTCCTTAGTTGAGAATCAGACCATAACGAAAAATGATATCGATGACATCATACAGATTATAAAAGATGCGAAAGGGGATGAAAGAGGTGAGTAATTTATTTCTTGCCATAATGAGTTTATCCATCATGGGCTCCGCTGTTATTATGATAGTCCTTTTATTAGATAGAATATTTAGAATCAACTATTCTAGACAGTGGTTATACATCATATGGGCAGTAATTGCCATCCGCCTTATCATTCCGGTGAATATAAACATCATTGATCTTACGGGTGTTACTAATTCGAATGGCGCAGCTATGGCTAACATCGTTGATTCCGGTGATTCTAATAAAACGAAAGATGCTTCTGATCCTATCGAGATTAGTAATAATATCGCAGGGGAACATAACCAGCTGACTGAAAATACGGTTGATGCTAGCGGTAATACTTCAGATGTAATAGCAAAGAATGAATCATTTAAAGATAATAGCATAACCAATAAACTATCCTTTTTCTTAGCAGCGTTAGATATAATCGCTGTAATATGGCTTGCAGGATTAATTCTTTTTCTGCTATATCATATCGGAGCTTACCTTAGTTATAGAAAGAAAATATCCAGGTGGAACAATCCGGTTGATAATAATGAAGTTCTTGAGCAATATCTTGATCTTTGTAAGGAACTGAAGATCAAACGCCAAATTAATATAATAACTTGTAAGCAAGTGCAATCGCCAATGCTGATAGGATTTTTTAAGCCCTGTATTGCATTACCTATACAGGAATATACAGCAGAGCAATATTATTTCATTCTGAAGCATGAATTAATTCATTATAAACATAGGGATTTATTTTATAAATTGATCCTGCTGCTTGCTGCTGCATTTCACTGGTTTAATCCATTGGTTCACTATATGGTTTATCTAGCGAATCATGATATGGAATTATATTGTGACGAAAAGGTAATTGCTAAAAATGATCTGCATTATCGAGAAAAATATAGTAAAATGCTGCTCCAATCTATAGCAGCTGCGACTAAGAACAATAATTTACTTCTCTCCACAGGCTTCAGCAGTCAAAATAGCAGATTAAAGAACCGATTCTTTCAGATAATGAATTTGAAACCAACAAAAAAAGGTAGAGGGCTTATTCTGCTTTTAGTATGCCTCATGATCGTAGGCGGAAATATAATTGCATGGCTTATTCCATCACAGGCTAGTAATGCTGAGATTGCTGCAGATCAACAAATAGATCTGCCGGCTTCCTTCACTGAAAATAAGGATACCGATCCGATAGACCTATTAGAAGAGGTTAGTAATATTCTTGTAGTTGGACTTGATAGTGCAGGCAGTGAAGAACATTTACGTGCAGATAGCATTTTGCTTGTCAGCGTAAATCCTGATACGAAAAAGATAAGCCTAATTTCATTTCTACGTGATATGTATCTACAGGTTCCTGAGCATGGAAAGGAAAAATTAGTCTCAGTATACCAACTTGGCGGGGCAAATCTTATTAAGGATACGATTGAAGCTAACTTTGACATTCGCATTGACCATACTGTATCGGTTAATATGCAGGCTTTTGAGAATATCATTAATTCTGTTGGAGGAGCGGAAGTAGTTTTATCCGAGGAAGAAGCAAAATATCTGAATAGCACAAATTATATCAGCAAGCAGCAATATCGTAACGTCATTGCCGGAAAACAGATATTAAATGGCAATCAGGCACTTGGTTATATACGAGTACGCCAGGTACCAACGATACAAGGTGAAA
>JAQZBD010000153.1 GCA_029239235.1 Herbinix sp. | reverse complement strand
CAAAGTTCCTTTCACACCTCGTTGAATATTATTTTCAATGTAATCTTTTGATAACTCATCCAATAAAGCATTATTTTTGGTTCGGTATACCATTAGCCCCTTTCTCACCTGGGGAGCTGCTGCCTTTGAGTGCTTCACTTTAGACGCCTTCTTATCCTCAGAAGGGTTTGGTCTTTTCCCTACATTGGTTTTAAGAATCTGCCCCGGTTCATGGTTATCCTTAACGGTAAACTCATAAACCGCTTCCTGGTCTGCACGGATTTCAAGAATGTCCTGAGCATTGACCTTTTCCTTTAATAGTATACCCATTTGACTGCCCTGTATTTCCTTTACTTCACCTACACAGACTCCGCTGTGATTCGGTCGGTTCAAAGACATCATGGATTTACCATGGTAAGTCTTCGCATAGCCTTCCGAGAAACCACCACGATTATATACATCCTGAAGCTGCAGCATATCCTCACGAAACATCTCGCCCTTTATCATCGTCTCATAGGCTGCTTTCCCCTTGCCCTGATAATAATCAACGTATTTTCGGTAAAGCCTTGCAACCGCCGCTGCATATTCCGGCCGCTTCATCCGCCCTTCAATCTTAAAGGAATCGATCCCGGCTTCTACCAGCTCAGGAATAATTGTCAAGGTATTAATATCCTTAGGACTGAGTAAATACCGTTCCTGCCCACCAGACTGTTTCGTAGTATCGTCGAAGAATCGATATGTCATACGACAAGGCTGAGCACAGCGTCCCCGGTTACCGCTGCGTCCACCAATCATACTGCTCATCAGGCATTGTCCGGAATAGCAGTAGCATAGAGCTCCATGAACAAAGGTTTCTATCTCCAGATCTGTATTATCACGAATCTTTTTAATCTCGTTAAGACTTAATTCTCTGGAGGTAACCAGCCTGGTAACTCCATATGGTTTCAGAAGATTCGCTCCCTCTGCCATGGTTAATGTCATCTGAGTGCTTGCGTGAATCGGGAGCTTGGGGAACTGTTCATGAATAAAATGCAACACTCCTACATCCTGAACTATGACTGCATCGAGACCCTGTAAATAGAATTTTTCCAAATAGGAGTATAACTGCTTGCTGTGTTCCTTTTCCTTCAATAAAGTATTCACCGTAAGGTACAGGTGCTTCCCTCTAATATGAGCTTCATCAATTGCCTCCAACAAAGCCGATTCCTCCAGATTATTTGCATATGCTCTGGCACCAAAGCTGCTGCCTCCAATATAAACCGCATCACAGCCGGCATTCATTGCTGCCTTCATTCCTTCGTAGGAACCGGCGGGAGCCAATATCTCTATCTGTTTTTTCATTGATATAACCATACCTTTCTGTCGGTGACAAGGGAGTGACAAGGGGGTGAGAGTGACAAGGGGACGGGGTTAGTGTCACCGGGGTCAAGGTGACACTAACCCCGTCCCCTTGTCACTCCCGTCCCCTTGTCACCCCCTTGTCACCCGTCACTCCAATAAAAAAGACTGCCCGAATAAAGATACTGATTGGTGGAAATACCACCTTCTCTCGTATCACTTACTCTTAACAGGTTGAATTAGCCTCCTAACTCAACTTGCATGGACAGTCCGCTGATCTACATTTATCTTCGATTGTCTCCTCGATAATCGCTTCGATGTTCGCTTCGATTCTCATTTCTGCTTTCACTTCGATGCTCACTGCGATTATCGCTTCGTTCCGTTTCTAGTCTAACTATCTTTTTCTGAGATTCATAAAGCTCTTTTTTTAACTCTTCCAAATCCTTCTGAGTAGAATCAAGCTTTTCCTGCGCCGATATCAGCTCGTGCTTCAAATCGAAAATCTCGTTACTTTTTTGCTCATTTTCTTTCTCAAACTCATGTAATCTGTCCATTGTTTTATAATATTCATCAGCAATATTAATTTGCATTAAGACATTTTTTAAATCAGAATCCAGAAACTTGTAGGCATCCTTGTTTCGAAACTCTGTATGCTTACCATTGATATAAGAAGCAATTTTATGCAAATATTCCTCACTTTCGTATCCACTTAAGGTATATCTCTTGTTATTAATAATAACTTCAATATCGTGATACTTGTTCATAAACAGTGCCCCCTAATGTTATATGGAATTCAGTAAAATCCATGCTCTGACTAAATAATTATAACTTATGTTAATTTTTCTGACAAGGCTATGTTTGTAATTATATCTTTTCTCCTATCATAGCCCGATATGTCGGTAAGCCAGATCTGATGCAACTCTTCCCCTGGGTGTTCTTAGGATTAGTCCATTTTGCACAAGGTAGGGTTCGTATACCTCTTCTATTGTTCCCGGGTCTTCTCCAATGGTGGTAGCAATTGCTTCCACTCCAACCGGTCCGCCGCTGAATTTTTCAATCATAGTAACGAGAATAGCTCGATCTATATTATCTAATCCAAGCTTATCAACCTCCAGTAAATCAAGTGCAAAGCCTGCAACCTCTTTCGTGATTCTGCCATCATATTTAACCTGTGCGAAATCACGCACACGCTTTAATAACCGATTTGCTAAACGAGGTGTACCTCTTGACCTTCTGGCTAACTCCGTAGCACCCTCCTTATCAATTTCAACCTGTAAAACCTCAGCTGAACGGAGGATGATTTCCTTAAGTTCCTCTATCGTATAGAACTCCAATCGGTTCACTACTCCAAAACGATCCCTAAGTGGCGGTGTCAGCATTCCTGCTCTTGTTGTTGCACCAACAAGTGTAAATTTCGGCAAATCAATACGGATCGATTTTGCTGCAGAGCCCTTCCCGATGACAATATCTATGACATAATCCTCCATAGCAGGGTATAGTAACTCCTCTACCTGCCGATTCAATCGATGAATCTCATCAACAAACAGAACATCGCCTTCTTGAAGGTTATTCAAGATTGCTGCCATCTCCCCAGGCTTTTCGATGGCCGGTCCGGAAGTAATTTTAATACTTACTCCCATCTCATTGGCAATAATTCCTGCCAATGTCGTCTTTCCCAGTCCCGGAGGTCCAAAAAATAGTACATGATCCAGGGATTCTTTTCTTTGCTTTGCTGCCTCTATATATACCTTTAGATTTTCTTTTACTTTTTCCTGACCGATATAACTAGATAGCAATTGCGGTCTTAACGAACCCTCAATCTTTTTATCCTCTTCAGTAAAATCGGTAGTGATAATACGTTTCGCCATAGCATTTCTCCAGTTGTATCATTTTTTACATCTTCTTTAAGCACTTTTTCAAGATTTCCTCAGAGGTCATATCCTCCGTTATCTCCACCTGATTCACAATTTTAAGCGATTCTGAGGCAGAGTAGCCAAGAACCGTAAGTGCTTGAACTGCCTCTTCCTTCTTTCTTTGGAATTCCTGTATTCCATGGATCCCTGAACCTGCCTGCTTTTCTTCTTGATTGATAAAGCGTTGTTCAAATGCTGTCTCCAGCTTAAATTTATCCTTTAATTCAAGTATTAGTTTTCCTGCTGTTTTATTACCAACTCCCGGAGCCTTTGCGATTAGCTTCGCATCCTCCGCAAGAACCGCAAAACGGATATCATCTGCCGAAATCGCAGACAAAATCCCCACTGCTCCTTTCGGACCGATACCATTTACCGTAATCAACAGCTTAAACATCTCCAGATCATCCTTTGTCAAAAAGCCAAAGAGACCGATGGCATCCTCTCTTACGTGCAGATAGGTGTATATCTTAATATTGCTGCCTCTGGAAGGCAATTCCATAATAGAGGAGGAGGGCAGATAAACCTCATACCCGATATTCCCCACCTCTATAACCACATAATTTTCTTTTACTTCCGCTAATTCGCCTTTCAGATAACTAATCATTGTGCACCTCTATTTCAAAATATGCTTTTGTATTTAATCAGACAGTTTCTCAAAATGACCTCTTGATACATTCAAGCGGCCTTCCTTGAGATAATTCAGTATTTCAAAGGCTGTTATTCCTAACGCTTCAGAGATCTGTAATGCATTACTATTCGGATACTCCTTCAGATATGCTTCGATATCATCAAAATGATCTGCATCAATTTGCTTACACTCGTCACAAGCATAGGCTTTAAACCTGGAACTAAATACTTTGCGGCAATGCCTGCATACATTGGTATACATATCTGATTCTCCTTATCATTTATCGATCAATTGGCCGCGAGGCCACTCTCCAATAATTCACACGATTCACTTACTACATCAAAGTTGAAAATACATTTAATATACGTTGATATGCCTTCATTAGGAACGGTCTGTTCTTCCATTCCTCATAGGTCACCTCATGGCATTGCTCCATGGTGCGCACCAGATCCTCATGAATCGTCTGAATGGTATTCCTATCACAAATCCACACACCGCATTCATAGTGCAGATAAAAGCTGCGGTAATCCATGTTAATGGTTCCAACTATACCACTGTCTTCTGTGATAATTGTCTTCGCATGAATAAAACCCGGGGTATACTCGTAGATCCTGACACCAGCCTCTAGTAATTTGCCATAGTTATAATTCGTAAGAATCTTTACATTCTTTTTATCCGGGATAAAAGGTGTAATGATGCGAACATCAATTCCGCTGACTGCAGCTGTTATTAATGCATCCCGCATGTCTTCTTCAATTATAAGATAAGGTGTTGTAATGTACAATACCTTCTTGGCATAATATATCATCTGTTTGTAGATGTTCTCCACTGGATTTCTGGGATTATTGGCAGGTCCATCGGAAATCACCTGGCAATACACCTCATTCTCCTCAAATTGCCTGGTCGGACGGAAAGGGCTGTAATCGATCGGGGTTCCGGAACCAGAGACTTCCCACATCTGCAAAAAGGTTACAGTTAATCCCCACACGGCATCACCCTCAACCCGGATGGCATTATCCTTCCAGATTCCAAATCGATGCACTAGATTCACATACTCATCCGCAAGATTCATACCACCAGTAAATCCTATATTTCCATCCACCACGATAATCTTCTGATGGGAACGAAAATTTAAGTATAGCTTATCCGTATATTTATGAATGGGATTGAATACCCGAACCTCAATTCCTTCATGCTCAAGGCTTCTTCTAAAACTGCTGGGTGTACGCAGCATGCCCCCAAAATCGTCATAGAGGAACATTACACGCACATTATCCTTTAGTTTTTGTTTTAGTAATTTATGCATCCGCTCCCATAGAGCTCCTTCGGCAACAATAAAGAAATTAATGAGGATAAATTTCTCAGCCTTCTCAATCTCCTTAAAGATTGCTTCAAAGGTATCCTCTCCCATAGGATAGTAGTCTACCTTATTATTCTTAAAGAGCGGGAAGGAATTATACTCCAAATACTTCGTCATTCTGCTCTTAGTAGGATATTTCATGGCGAACTGTCTGGTCACCTCCGGATTATATTCCAGAAATTCCGCTCCTCTTTGAAGTTTCATCTGTATCCCATGATCAATCTTACTTCTTCTTCCTTTTCCCCAAAGCATGAACATAATATGACCCGTAATAGGCAATGCAGTGATAATACAAATCCATCCAATCTTATAAGAGGTATTTCGATTATCATTAATCAACCCAATGATAACAATAATACTTAATACCTGAATGGCAGAATAAATATAGATTGTGTAGCCTCGAAGGATAATAGAAAGATATATGATGAGCCCCATTTGCGCCAGGACTAAAATTCCGACCAACACTGCCTTGAGGACGCCGCTTAAATTGCTCTTAATCGTTCCTTTCACCTCTTCTTTAAATTCTTTTCCAAGTTCACGAACTGTTTTCTTATTTATCTTTTCCCGTAAATCATGTAAAGCATTTTCCCGAAGCTTGCTTACCTTCATAGAAGGAAACGCTTTTAATAAACGGATATGTGTCTTCAGTGTCTTAATACTTTGATAGCGTCTGAAGAACTCCTTTAATTTGGCTTCAATTTCCGGTTTTATTTCCTTCAATTCAGTTTTACCGGTTGCTACAATATTTCTCTGACTACTGACCCATTCATCAATCGAGCTTCTTGCCTCTGTGAATAGACCTAGCATTCTTAAATCATCTAATCTTGCTTTCCAGCCTTCTCCTGTAGCAAATATTTTCTTCGTAGCAAAATACTCCATCATATCGCTTCGTAAGCCATTGAGTTTGATAAGGATTTGCTCAAATTTCAAAGTTGATATGATTGTAGTAATTGAATCTGCAAGAATTAGAGGAATTATAACATAACCAATTAGTTCGCCCACTTTTCTTGGAATAAAGTCAATTACCACATTGATCACAGGCTGAAAAATACATATCATTAGGATCGAAAGGATACCCCAGAACAGTGATACAAACAAGCTTATTCTACCATTGATATTAAGGGGATGTGTACTATAATCCCACCACCTTGTATGAAAAATCCATTCCATCGCTAAGGAGGTGAAAAACTCCAGAGCGGTGGCCAATAACATTCCTGCAAAAAAGACCACCCATAAATTACTTCTCTCCTCCCAGAGAGTTATATATACCACCAATGCACCAAAGCCATAAATCGGAATAATTGGTCCAATTAAAAAACCTCGGTTTACCAGAGCTCTCTTCTTAACTGATACAAGAACACTTTCATAAATCCAACCGAAAATGCTATACAAAATGAATATGTAAAACAAATAGTAGAATTCATCACCTAATATATTAATACTCCACATAATGCTATAGCTCCTCCAGATAATGTTTAGATATATAATTGTCGTTTGGCTTACATTATTTTACCAAATCATATTAAATATACCATACCCACATATGGTATGATATCACATCATTTTAGAAAATTCAGTAAGTTTTTAATAACTTTATTAAAATTAAATAGTATTGTCCAATATAATCCGGAATAATTGTAAGTTACTTCACTCCAAAAATATTTGAAAATCGATTTTAGTCCCCAAAAACACACTCTTTTCATACTTTTTATTCTATGATAAAATTAATCCATCAAGGGAGGAGTCTTAAGAATGATAAAGAGACAATTTACAATACAACAAAAACCGGATTATCCATTTGAAAAGGAATATGATCTCACCAAAATTTTATATTTTGATATCGAAACGACCGGTTTTTCTGCGGAATCCACCTATCTTTACTTAATCGGTTGTGCTTATTATAACGATTCCTCATTTCATATCCTTCAATGGTTTTCAGAAGGCATTAAAGAGGAGGCAGAACTATTAACTGCCTTTTTTGAATTCTTAAAGGGTTATTCGGTTTTAATCCATTATAATGGCACAGGCTTTGATATCCCTTATTTGCAGAGAAAGCTAAACCTATTGAATCTCGATTACTCCTTTGATCAGGTTGTGAGCTATGACATCTATAAAAAACTAACTCCTTATAAGAAGCTGTTCCAATTAAAGAACTTTAAACTAAAAACTCTTGAGAATTTTTTAAATATCTGCCGTCAGGATACCTTTGACGGGGGTGATCTAATCCAGGTTTACCAAAGTTATCTTGGCAAGAGGCACTATGAAAAATTATGGGCGATGCGAAACCCGGAACTTGCTCTACCATCTCCCTCTGAGTCTGAACAGTTGCTACAGCTGTTATTACTACATAATTCAGATGATATCCAGGGTTTAATCTGCCTTTCTCCCATCCTATATTATGTCGACTTGTTCGAAAAGCCTATTCGTATTCAAAAAGCATACGTTGAAAATAGAAACTTAATAATACATTTTGAAATTACTGCCAATCTACCGGTTCCAATTAGTTACAGCAATGGTTTAGTTCATTTATATGCCTTGAACAATATTGCAGTATTAACTATCTCTGTTTATGAGGGCGAATTAAAATATTTTTATACTAACTATAAAGATTATTATTATCTTCCGGCAGAAGATTATGCAATTCATAAAAGTGTAGCAAGCTTTGTTGATAAGGATTATCGAAAAAAAGCCACCCCTTCGACATGCTATACAAAAAAACAAGGCATCTTTGTCCCTCAATATGAGTCGCAGATCACTCCTTGCTTTAAGATAAATCACACGGATAAGCTATCCTTTTTAGAGATTCATACTGATTTTCTCCTTCAAGAAGATAATTTAGAAAAATATGCGATGCATATGCTGCAGAATCTTTTATCAAATTAACCATTATGCTTTTTAATAATTTTAAACAAACGATTATCTGTCCATGAGTTCATTTTAATGCCAGAAGTGAATTATGACTCTTTAAAATTCACAATTGTAACATCCCCTTGAACAGTTTGGGCGTTGCATATAATTTGAATGCTAATACTTAATTATGTATCATATAATATAAATAATTAATCAGCATGAGGATTATCATGGACATATATGTAGTACAACCCGGTGATACAATTACTTCCATAGCCAATAAATTTGGTGTTCCTGTCTATCAATTAATACAGGACAACGGCCTTGAGAATACAATCAACTTAGCCAATGGTCAAGCAATTGTCATCACCTATCCTGCAAAAACTCATATTGTTCAAGAGGGAGATACACTGCAATCGATTACTGAGATGTATGGTATCACATTGCTTCAATTATTAAGAAACAATTCCTTTCTTTCAGATAGAAAATATATTTATCCCGGTGAAACTTTAATAATCAGTTATGACACTCATGGAAAGCTTGTCACAAACGGATATGCCTATCCTTTCATCAATCATAATACACTTATTAAGGTGCTTCCCTACCTAACCTATTTATCCATTTTCAATTACCGAATCGTCGAAGCCGGTGCGGTTATCAGCTATAATAACGATGCCCCTCTGATAGAAGCTGCGATCGCTTATGGTACAATCCCATTACTGATGGTATCCGCCATGTCACCTCAGGGAGAAGCCGATGTAGAAATGGTATATGAATTATTACTGAATGAAGAATATCAAAATCGTCTGATCTCCAATATGCTCAATATTCTTCGTACTACAAGATATCAAGGTGTTAATATCATGATTAGTACAATGAATGAGATTAACCAAGAGCTCTATTTTAGCTTTTTATCAAAGGTATCAAACCTATTAACCCAGGAGAATTATCTGATCTTTTATACAATCAATCCCAATCTCCGGTATGAGAATGAAGAGATAAAATTCGAACGAATCGATTATCTAAGAATTAGTCCAAATATTAATGGCTTTACATTTTTTCAATATGCCTGGGGCAAGAAAACCGGTCCGCCTGCACCGGTAAACTCAATCGCATTAATCAATGCATTTTTGGAGCATATTGTTACTCTAATCCCACCGGAGCTCGTCTCTGTTGGTGAACCACTCATCGGATATGATTGGGAACTCCCCTATATTCCAAGCCGCTCTACCGTTAACTCTGTAACCATAAACACAGCAATTAAGATCGCTTATGACGCGGACGCTAAGATAGAATTTGATTCCATATCCCAGACCCCATATTTCAACTATCAATTCTCCTTTTCTGCCACGCCAATTGATCATATCGTGTGGTTTATTGACCCCAGAAGTATCGATGCATTAAATAAGCTTATTGATAAATATCAGCTGCAGGGTTCTGGTATCTGGAATATTATGATCTTCTATCAGCCTCTATGGTCAATCTTGAACTCACAGTATGAGCTTGTAAAACTCATCGATGACAGCCTACAGTAATGCATTTTAGGTGACAAGGGGA
>JAQZBD010000341.1 GCA_029239235.1 Herbinix sp. | reverse complement strand
TGGGAGCTCTAAACCTGGCGGCTTCAAAGAGATCGGAATGTGCATTATCCATTGCATAGCTGTAGTAAGCACTTTTCATCATTTCCAGATCATTTAAATAATCTCCGAATACCATGGTTTCTTTTTCGGAGATACCAAGGGAAGCTTGGATTTCCTGGATGGCTTTGCCCTTGTTTACACCCTTTACCATCATATCAAGCCATACAAAGCCTGCAATACTGATTTGAAGGTTGTCTTTATATTCATGAAAGTGAGGATAGCTGTTTTCCTCGGCACCAGCTAAGTCGCAGACGGTGTATTTTACGATATCACCTTGTATTTTCGTTATGTCGGGTACAATCGTGTATTTAAAATAGTATTTCTCCAGCTCTACGATGAAAGCTGGATTATCATCCTCAACATATGCTCCTTCGGGAGTACATAAAACAGAATATGCCATCGGGATTTTTCTTGTGATATTCACCAGCTTAGAAACAATATCAGAATCAAGGGTATGAATAGTTAGAGCTTTATTTTTATAGACAACATGGGCGCCATTATCAGCAATGAATAATAAATCTGAGATATCGACATCAAAAGTATGTAAGAGCGTTATATATGGTCTTCCGCTGGCAAGCGTAAATAGAATATCGTTTTCTTTTAAGATTTGTAATACCTTGGGTAATTCAACCGGATGAGTGTGATCACTGTGCAGCAGAGTACCATCGATGTCAGTAGCAATTAATTTAATCATAATATTCTCCGTAAATTGTAAGAAATTATAGAAATTTCCTCAATGTGTGCCGTCTCTGAAATGTTAGCATTAATATAACATTAGGAGTAAGGTTTGTAAAGGTTAAATTCAAGTTGGTACACAGAATAATATTATGTAAACCAAAACGATGAGACTGATAATATCTTCGATTTTAATATCAGCTATGAACATATTAATAAAATATAATTATGAGGTATTTACAAATGAAGTTAAATCTTAATCAAATTCATCATGTAGCAATTATTGTATCAGATTATGAAAAATCAAAGGATTTTTATGTGAATAAGCTTGGCTTTACTATCCTGCGTGAAAATTATCAGCAGGAGCGAAATAGCTATAAGCTGGATGTAGCCTTAGGAGATTGTGAACTAGAGATATTTAGTATGCCTAATCCCCCAGAACGTGTCAATAATCCGGAAGCCTGTGGATTGCGTCATTTGGCGTTTAGAGTTGTTAATATCGAAGAGATGATAGCACAGTTAGAGAGACTGAATATCGAATGTGAACCAATCCGATTGGATACTTACACCAATAAAAAGATGACCTTTTTTAAAGATCCGGATGGTTTGCCGCTGGAACTGCATGAGTAATAAAATTTAAAATAATATAATGTTCGATTGTTATTAATTGGCTATTATGATAAGATATTGTCAAGAGCAATCGTGCACATAAAACAAAGACATCTATTGTATATATGAACTCACCTGCTAGGTAGACCTGCAATAATACAGTATTATATTTTCAACTGTAGACTACTAGGAGAGGATTCAATTACAAATTAGATGTCTTTTTTATTTAAATCTATTATAAGAAAAATATTATACAAGTTATGTACTTTGAAAGATGGCTCATGAATATGATATTAATGGGACAAAACTAGGTTGCAATTATTGGATTGGTTAGAATATGAACAGAGCCCTGATTACACATACAACATCGATTGTATCAAATCAAATACGTAGCCGGCAGCAAAGTTTACTAATAAATTCAAATAAAATAACAGGAGGACGACAATGAAAGAGATACAAAATCTATTAAAAAAGCTTGAGAAACTGGACAGCAAAAACATGTACAACAATGATTTTCTTCTGACCTGGGACAAATCTTCAGAAGAGCTTCAGGCGGTATTTACTGTAGCAGAAATACTGCGCAGCATGAGGGAGAATAATATATCTCCTCGAATTTTTGACAGTGGACTTGCTATTTCTGTATTCCGGGACAATTCCACCAGAACCAGATTCAGCTTTAACAGTGCGAGTAATTTGTTAGGATTAACCGTTCAAGACCTGGACGAAGGCAAGTCTCAGATTGCACACGGAGAAACTGTCAGAGAAACCTCAAACATGATTTCATTTATGGCGGATGGCAGATATGAATCATTTGATTGACCATTTCGGCGGGATAGAACAGCTGAAGGGGAAAAAGATTGCCATGACCTGGGCATATTCACCTAGCTACGGGAAGCCTCTGTCGGTACCACAGGGTATCATTGGACTTATGACCAGAATGGGAATGGAGGTAACTTTAGCTCATCCTGAAAGCTATGATCTGATGCCGGAGGTTGAAGAAATTGCAAGGAAAAATGCTGAGGCCAGCGGGGGTAAATTCATAAAAACTAATTCCATGAGGGAAGCCTTTGAGAATGCAGATATTGTCTATCCGAAGAGCTGGGCTCCATATCCTGCCATGGAACGCAGAACAAAGCTGTATGGAGAAAATGATTTTGAGGGCATTAAAGCACTGGAAAAGGAATTGTTAGCTCATAATGCCTTACATAAGGATTGGGAATGCACCGAGGAAATGATGAGTCTTACGAGGGATGGAAAAGCGTTATATTTGCACTGCTTACCGGCGGACATCAGCGGAGTTAGCTGCAAGGAAGGCGAGGTTAGTGCATCCGTGTTTGATCGTTATCGTATTCCATTATACAAAGAAGCAGGATATAAGCCCTATATCATTTCGGCCATGATGCTGCTCAGTAAAGTAAAAGATCCGGTGGCAACTTTGGGTTCGATCAAGGATGCAGGTGCAAAGAGGTTTCTTGGATTATAGTCTGGAGGAACCTGTTTATTAATTTGTATTAGCAGATTTACTTGGAACAATACACGTTCATAAAGCGAGAAGCTCATAGTTAATTCAACAATATTATAATAGATGGAGGAATAAGGCTATGCCACAAGGAAAAATTCCGTATGGACCAACTTATGAGGAAATGAGAAATCCAGAAACAATGGATGCAGAGATTAGAGAAAAAGCCCTAAAAGCATTAAAGGAGGCAGAGTTAGATCCGATCAATCTTTTCAATATCTCCTGGAAAGGTTCAGATAATCAAGTAAGAAAGATTGTCCTGCCAAAGGAATTAACAGGTGTGGATGCGAATATCGTTGTAATGCTGGGTAAGGAATTTCCCTCCGGCTCCCATAAAGTGGGTCCTGCCTATGCTACACTGATTGAAGGCTGTGTGGATGGTGAGATCATCCCAGGTGAGCATACAATATTAGGTCCCTCCACCGGCAATTTTGGGATCGGTGTTTCCTACATATGTAATCTAATGGGATATCAGGCTGTAGTTATCATGCCTGACAATATGAGTAAGGAAAGATATGAAAGAATCAGAAAGTATGGTGCTGAGCTGGATTTGACTCCCGGTACCGAATCCGATGTTATCCTTACGCTGCAAAGAACTTATGAGCTTAAGAAGGATCCGAAAAACAGGCCTCTTGCCCAGTTTGAATTGATGCCAAATTATCGATTCCATCGATATGTTACCGGTAATGCTGCGATTGAAGCTGTGAAGGATGTTGGTAATGGCAGAGTTGCTGCTTTTTGTTCTGCGCCCGGATCGGCTGGAACCATAGCTGCAGGCGACGAAGTTAAAAAGGCATTCCCGGAATGTAAAATAGTGGCTCTTGAGCCTTATGAATGCTCCACCCTTGCTAACGGAGGCCGCGGACAGCATAGAATTGAAGGAATCGGTGATAAAATGTGTACTCTGATTCATAATGTTCTGACAACGGACTTTGTTACACTGATCCATGATGATTCTTGTGTGAAGGCTTTAAAGGTGATTCATGATGCCCCTGAGGTACTTGTTAAGCTTGGAGTAGCTCCGGAATTAGCTGAGAGCTTAAGAGAGCTTTTTGG
>JAQZBD010000152.1 GCA_029239235.1 Herbinix sp. | reverse complement strand
ACTATGCAATTGTCCAAAGTACAAACTATATTTCGGTGTACCTACGGTAAATGGCCACTCATAGGTTATGGATTTTTCATCTGCACGGGTAATCACTACTGATGCAGTGTATTTCGTATCAGCCAGATCCTCCGCAGGTGTATAGGAAAAGGTTCCGTTGGAATAGGTCATTGCTACAGCGCTTATTTTAACAGTTCCTCCTGCTTTTAAGGTGAGCTTCGCAGTTGGAACTAATCCTAGATTAACAGCAGATACACTAATTAGTGGTCTCTTATCCTCCCCAGTCTTTCCATTGCGCTCAGGTGTCACTCCGATAACCTGTGGCTCATCAACAACAGAAATTTCTTTCACATCACTGATTGACGAATTACCCGCTTTGTCTTTTGCAGTTACAAATACGGTTATACCGGTAACACTTGTGTCTAATACGCTTCCTGGAATTATTCCTTCCCAGGTCGTGCTGGCAGAACTACTCTGAGACATAGAAATCTTTGTTGGCACCTGATTCACGGTATATGTCAACTCTGCTTCAGTTACCGCTACATTATCCGTAATCGTTACCGACACCTTGTAATCCTTCCCAAGTTCAGCAGAATCAAAAGTAGAAGGCATTGTTACCGTAGGTGATTTTGTATCACTTGTTACTACATAATCACTGGAGGACCCAACACGTAGCTGGTCGGTGGTAGACTTGGCATCCGTGTATTTGGATAAGCATGCGTACAAATCAACCTTTTCACCAGCTGCTACTCCGCTTGGATAGGTTGCTGCACTATAAATCGGCATATTGCTTCCGCTACTATCCGTTACCGTAGTGCTACCATTGCTGTTATAAGTACCAAGAGTTACCCCTTTAATTACCACCCATTCAGACAAAAGTGAATCCTTAAATGCCTTTAATTCACTAAAAGATGTATACTCTTGCGCTTTTATCAACGGAAGGTCTGCTGCCGATGTAACCAATTCTCTCGCAGTAAGTTTTTGCAACTGGGGTACTCCACCATAAATAGATGTTGTTCCAACTAACTTTACAACATCCCCTATTTTAAAGGTGGACAGCGCGTCGTATACCTGCAGTGCATAAATCTGACCATCAATGACATCCTCAAGAATCGCCGTATTTACAGTATTATAGCTGCCAAATCGATAAACCAGCTGTCCCACTACGGATATGGACTGTCCGGTTACAGTCTGACATGCTTCCAGCACTGATTTTGACCCATCCGGTATCGTCGCTATAGGATCATATAACGTCGGACCAGTTCCAGGAGACAGTATCGGCAAATAATTGAACTCTGCGATATCGCTGTCTTCATAACCTGGAGCTATTGCCTGTGCATAAATTGTTGTATTCGAGGTTATTACGATAGGCTGCGTATAATCAACCCAGATTGCAGGCGGTGTAACCGTAGTAATTCGAATATTAGAACCCGGCGTTGAGCAGGAGAGTGAAATGGCACTTCCTGATACTACGGAACCGGAAGGCATATTTGATGTTGGTGTTTCTGTTTTCACAGATCCCGGTGGTGAGTTGCTGTTCAGTTTGTAAAGACTAAAAGCAGATAAATAATTCTTACCATCATTGGCTACTGTAGTATTTTTATATCCTCTGAATTTATTATCATAATTTTTATTACTTGCCAAGGTAACCGCATCTTCTCCTGTTCCCTTAAAGTAAAATTCGCCATTAATAAAGTTATATTCCCACTCATAGGCACCCGGAACTATCCAATTTTCATTTTTCCCATATGGTTTTACTGTTATTCTATTAGCATCTATTAATGTTACGGCAGATCCTGAGACAGTAATATTCCAGGTCAGTGAGCCGTTTGGATTAACTACTTGTCCATTCTCAGGACTTAATGCTGTTGATAAAAGCCATTTGGTACTGTCATACTGTCCAACTGCATAACCGCTATTGACTATCATTACATATTTGCCTGTAGTAAATTCATCTATCGTATTTATCTTCACGTAAGTATCGGCAGTAGCATCTGCAAAGCTATTCATTGGTGTTACTGAAAATGCCATTATAATACTTAATATCACTGCCAGATATCGTTTTACCATTTTTCTCATGACGTTCCCTCCTTCAGATAAAATACACTGCATAGTACTGTTCTTTCATTAAACAGCTCTATTGATGGCACTTAAGCTTAGGAAAGCAAAGGCCGACATTTTAAGCTTGTTAGGATTTAAGCTTTTATCCTCTCCCTTCTGAATTATTTTTCGAGGTTATTCAGTTACGAAACCCCAATCCACTAGCCCGGCCAGGTGATTGGGGTTCATCCTATGTACAGTAGAGGATTGTTCTAACATTTAGCAATACAACTCTAATAGTTAAGCAGCCATTTGTTCCATAATGTTTCTATCTGCCAAATGCATTCATCCACCTCTAAATTATCATAAAATTAATCTGCAACAAATTACTATATCAATTTGTTTAAAAATATTTTAACATTAATTACCAATTATTAGCAATACTTTTTATAACTTTTACATACCATTTGCTATACTTTTACATTAAGAATAATAAGCTACCAACAAACACCGGAATATTGTACTCATAAAGATGAGTCATCGAATACTTAAATGATAGAAATAAAAAACCGCCATTACTGGCGGTGCAAATAATTTATAAATCTTATATCAATCCTATAATATCTACTAGAATAATAACTAACCCTGGAAATAAAGTTGCAGGAAAGCCTTTGTATTGCTCTTTTTGAATCTTTTTTAATACCTCAGTAGAAATAATATTAACGATTTGTCCAAATAATATGATCATCCCTGCTTTTAATCCGGTTAACATTCCATAAGCGTTAATATAATACATTGTTATTATCGAATAATATAATAAATCCCCTATCCCTATAATCTGTTGCAAACCGGGGTGTCCCGGTATCGGAAGGCATATGGATAAGCGAGCCAACGTATTGATATTTCCTGCCAGTTTCGCATTCAGTGTATTTTTTCCTCGCTTTGTAAAACTAAATACATCCATACCAACAACACCTATGATCAATCCTGTTATTGTATCTTGGGATTTCATTAAATAACCTATTAGAAAATAAGCTATTAGGTTTGCAGCTAATATATTTAGAATATTATTAAGATATAGGGTTTTTTTACTCAATTTTCTTGACCATAATAAAATTGATGACGCCATTATTATGATAAATGAGACCAGCATGGGTAATGATGAAATATAGTTGCTTATGAATGATAACGTAACAACCAGAAATGTAATAATCCATATAAATAAATAACCTAAATAGTGACTTTTGTGTCTTACTTCCTCCATGATAGAATCTCCCTACGTAATTATCGTATAATCCCCATAAATATTATATATCATCAAAGGATAAGTTTACCGGAGTTTCAGGTAAGCCACTGCTTAGATCCACATCTGTTGTACTTACCAATCTGTCCACTGTTTCAAAGGATACCTCTGACAACCATAGAATACCAGTTCCATTTAATAGCATTCCTATATTAATGATTGCACTATTCTCAGGTACATCCAGCACGACTGAATAATATGTCCAATCCGTATTTCCTTTTATGGGGCGGTCTTGCATATTATCAATTCTTAAAATATCTGCTGTTGTACTATTGATTCGCATCCATAAGCCTCCCCAATCCTTTACCTCCTGTGATTTCACATAGCCAGAGAAACGTACTCTTGTTCCCACATAATTAACTGCCTTGAATTGCTGCATAATCGTACTAAACACTCCTGGCTCCAGCATGTCGGATTTGCTTTTAACAACGATTGACTTGGCTCCATTATAGTTATTTTCAGGATCCATATTTACAGTATATAATTTCGGCATACTACCGGTAACAATCCATCCGGGTATCATTTGATTATGCTTCATGGCATACTCCTTTTTTACATTAATTAATTTCATAGTTCTACGATATTGACCAGGGGGGAGTGAATATTCTCGCTTAAATGCACGTGTAAAGGCTTCCTGTGATTCAAACTGCAAAATGATCGCTATATCCATAACGCTTAATTCTGTATTTAGCAGAAACTCTACAGCTTTATACATTCGTCGCGTTTGGATAAAATCTCTGATTCCGATGCCGGTTTCGCGTTTAAAGATCCTAAGAAAATGGTATCTTGAGAATCCTCCTGCCTTTGATAAATCATCCAGCGTGAGCGGCTCACAAAGCTGCTGCTCGATATATGTAATTGTGTTCTGAATATTAAGTGAATAATCCATAGACCAAACCTCCAGAACAATTATAGCATGGTGAATGATAAAAAACTTGATTATAATTGCTACTTTTCGGAAAATGTACATAGCAGTCTTCCAGATAAAAAGCGGGACATCTTTTAAGATGTCCCATTTAGTTTATAGATAGATTCATTTTATTTAATATATTCATATTATTTAACATACTCTCTTGATAAAATATTCCCTAATTTCTTAGGCAGCAAGGAATACAACCAACAGCCCAGACAAAAACTGAGGAAGGACTCTAATGCAGCACATAACAATAAGATGACTAAAACTATACTACCTGCATAAAGGTGATTCCCTGCATATAAGATCGTGGTAACCACCGAGAATGCAACACCAATTCGCGCTGCGAATACTTTGGGTGCACTGTCGACCATTTTTTTAGGTAAATTTAGTCCAGATACGATTCCTCTGGCCAAGCTTGCCAGCGGACTGTATTTGGGCTTGACAAACGCTCGAATAATAAAGTCCAGTGCTAAAACACCTGTAATAATAGCAGCCATCTGATCCGAGATCAAAAATGAAATTACCAAGGATACTCCGGCAATGACAAACACAAAACCTGCAACAACCCGAACCGTTGTATTGTCTCGCTGCTCTCCAGAAATTGGACAAGAAAAGTTAACCGTCATAATAAACACCTCTTTCCTCTTAAAAATCTATAATTCTTTATTACATAATATACTATACATATATGTTATGTTCATTATAGATTCTTGTCAACTACAAAATCTTGTAATTTGAGCTATAAGCCAGCTATAATTATATTTTTTGTGTGTTTTCTTGCTATAGTCTTTTTACTATGGTCTTCTTGCTATGGTCTTCTTACTGTGGTCTTCTTACTGTGGTCTTCTTACTATGGTAGTCATCAGACAATCAATCATTTCCTACTTCGTTTTGATTTAGTGTATCACAGATCTCCACAACATTCTTGCATGATATTGCTCTATATCAGACATATATTTTGACTAGTCTCTTTGCTTTTTTCCTCATGATATACTTATCTAAAAACGAGGAAATGCCATAGATCAGACATTTCCCCTGCAAAATAGAAATCCTTGAATCTTATCGCAATCATACTTTATCAGGTAATCTAACTGATTTTGAACTTCCACACCTTCTGCTACCACACACATTCCTAAGTATTTACCAATGGATATAATATGACTAACGAAATCGTCTTCCTTTGTATCGGTAATATAATCAATAAAGGACTTATCCACCTTCAAGGTTGTAATCGGCAGCTGCTTCAGGTAATTCAGAGAGGAATATCCTTTTCCAAAGTCATCCAGTGCAATTCGAATATTTCTATTTCGCAAAATCTGCAGCTTTGTTATAATGCGCTCAAAGGATTCCATTAGAATTGATTCCGTAATCTCCAGCTCTAAGCGCTCAGGTTCAATTTGGTATTTCTCCAATGCATCCGTTATAATATCAATAAAATCCTCCTGCAATAGCTGAAGTATTGATATATTAACCGATATATCCATTTTACCGTAGCCCTTTTCCTCTAGCCTTGACAGAAAACCACAGGCCTCATGTAATACCCAGGTTCCTAAAGGAATAATAAAATGGGTATCCTCTGCCACATCGATGAATTTCATTGGTGACACTTTTCCCAATTCCGGACTATTCCAGCGAAGCAGGGCTTCAAAGCCTGTAATACAATTATTCTTTATATCCAGCTGCGGCTGATAATATACTTCAAATTCCTGATGCTCCAATGCCTTTTGTAAATACTTCTCAATAGAAACTCTCTCGGTGAAAGCTTCATTCATTGCCTGATCATAAACCATGTACCGCTTCTTACCTGTGTCCTTTGCTTGATACATAGCAATATCAGCATATTTTAGCAGTTCCTCTAAATCCGTCGCATGGTTTGGATACATAGCAATTCCTATGCTTATACTTACATGAAGATCACTGTTTAGGAGTTCAAAATTAGTTAGAAAATCTGAAAGAATAAAGGTTGCATATTCTTCCACACGATCCGTTTGCGCCATATCTTTCCATATAACTACAAACTCATCCCCACTGAGGCGGTATAAATAACAGTTATAGCGCAATAGTTCTGTTAATCTTTCACCCAATTTAATGATCAAGCTATCCCCAAAAACATGTCCCATCGTATCATTTACATATTTAAAGTTATCGATATCAATGAATAACAGAGCAGCCTTCAGATCTTTTGAAGAAAAGATTATTTTAGATTCTTCGTATAATGAAAGCTTGTTAGGTAATCCGGTAAGAGAATCATGATAAGCAAGATATGACAATTTTTCTTCACTTAATCTAATTTTTTCATTAATAGAAATTATCTCATCGTACTGTTGTTTCATTTCCTCATCAGACGCAGTCAACTCCTCATAAAGCTGAGTTAGCTCTTCGTTGTTCTCTGCAAGATTCTTTTTCATTTTTTGAATTTTTCGTATGTAGAAAAGAAGGATATAAATAAATACGAACAGTATTATAAAAGCTGCTACCACACTTAAAACAAGTGTTTTATAAGTTTCGTAGAAAGAAAAGGGCTTATTAATAATCTCGCTGTCGTCCGGTAATGCATCAAGTGAGATGTCATACTGTTGGAGTTCATTGTAATCAAAAGCCGTTCTCATGGAGTTTGGGGCTGAAATCGGAATATCATCCGGATCTTCCCCATCTAGGATTCGACCTGCAATTTTCGCAGCATTCTCTCCCTGCAGCCTTCCGCTTAATAATACCCCTCCGATGATACCCCGATCAAGTCCAAAATCATATAGTCCGTATACCGGCACACTGCTTTGTGCGCATACTTCCCTGTTTACATAATCCATATCAAAGATCTTACCGGTTGCATCACTATAATAAGTAGTAATTAAAATAATACTATCCTGTTCTAATGACCTAGCCCTTTCTAGTACTTCTTCAAATGCTAAATCATTCCACGATTCTACCATTAAATCGGGATTAAACTTTTCTATTTCAGTAACGGCAATATTTCCCGTAGACAAACCGCTCTCTGAGTTGTCATATAGCAGATATACATTCTTTAAGGATGGATTAATTTCCGAAGCAATCTTTAAGGTTTCTGTAGGATCAACAACCTCAATGACCCCTGTTACATTAGATTCCCCCTTGGTTATAGCCTCAGCACTTTCCTTATTAACTCCGCAGAAAACAACAGGAGCATTTGCGAATATCTCCTCTCCATATTGCAAAGCGAATTGAAGCGCAACATCATCTGTCGCCATAATAAGATCCACTTTGTTATGTTCATATTTGTATTTATAATAGTCGTAAAGATAATCCAAATTCTTCTCAGAATTGTGGTTCTTCCAATCCATATACTCTACATAGAAAGATATATTTCTTCCTTCGTCATTTAAGGTCTGCATTATGCCTTCCGTTTCTTCTTTTGTCCAGGTTAGTCCCTCATGATAGGAGTTCAAAATCAGAACTTTTTTTGAACTGTTATCTTCCGCCTGCACCTGATCTGTGACATGCGTTCCATAAATGATAAGAAGTACAATAAATGCTGTAATTTTTAAGAGCTTGGTCTGTTTTTCTAACATTCTTCCCCCTTCTTTGTCTTTGGTAACAATCATGTTCTTTTCAATATATAGTAGCGTAATCAAGTTCTAATCCACTTTATATGAACTTATATGAATATTATACCATCTTATTTTTTCTTTACAACACAATTATTACATATTATGACAAAATAATGCAGTATATTATATTCTTCTATATTTTAAAGCAAAGAGAGTATCCAAAAAGTCAGGAAATGACTTGATGGACACCCTCTTAATTCAATATATGGCTCTTTGTTAAATAAGTACTTCTTGCCTTTTCATAATTCTATAAGCAATCCAGTTTTGTTTTTATCGGCGTATTCTTTTTAAAGAAGTATCGAAATCTGGTGTGCTCATTGATTAGGAATAATTGCTATTTTATTTCAAATGTGTTTAACATGGCTTGTATTCTCGCCCCATAACCTTCTGCAGCCTCTAAAAAATACTGGGCTTCGATGCTGTATATCGATGTGCCGTTTTCAATAATGTAGTAATTACGAATGATTGAATTCCATTCTGAACCGGCTTTGGCTCTTATTATAGTTCCTTTGTAATTTCCTATGGAAGCATCCGTTGTTTTCTCTGATTTTAAGCCGTTTTTAGAAATTGTATCTGAGAGCTCTTTCACATAATCAGAGGCACTTTTATTTTCAAGCTGCTTTATACTTACATATACATAAGGATAAATTGCAGGATCAGGATTTTCTGCTACAAAAGTATCAGCTCCGTCTTTCTCGGAATATTCAAATCGGTCAGCATCATACATCATTTTATAGCCGTCGCTTGTGTGCCATAAACCGTTAATTGTCTCTTCCGTCCCTTCGATTTCAATAACGGCAGGTGTAGGCTTTACGGCTGTATTTGGATTATCAGTCTCTTCCACCTTCGTCTCCTCTGTTGCCTCTTCACCAGAGTCTGCCATTTCAGGTGCTTTCGTTACTTCTTCCTTGGTTGATACGTTCTCAAAAGCTTCCGACTCAATTTTATCATCAAGAGAAGCAACGTCTGTTATAGCAACCGGATACTTTTCAACTTCAGCTTTTGAACAGCCGGTAAAGCCAATAACAGTGATAACAGCTACGATTAATATTGTTTTTTTCATAGTAATTCCTTCTTTCTATTAATTTAACAGGTTTATTCCTGTTAAATACAGTGTAATAACAGAAGTTATCAGATTCACAATGAAGTTGTAACAGAGTTGTAAATGATACGATACAGCATTGCTTACCCCGGTATCGTAATAGTAATTGAAGTACCTTCCTCCTGTATGGAATCAATCTCCATACTGCCGTCATGCAATGCTACAATTTTGCTGCAGATGGATAATCCGAGTCCTGCACCTCCTGTTTGTCTAGATCTTGACTTATCAATTCTGTAAAAAGGTTTTGTTACCTGATTAAGCTTGTCTTTTGGAATTCCTATTCCGGTATCCTTTATGACTATCTTAGATAAATCCTCCTGGTTATAAATTTTGATATGAATACTTCCTCCCTCCTCCATAGCCTGCAAACTATTTTTAACCAGATTACTAAAAAGCATATGGAAGAGAGTTTTATCTACCTTAAGATAATCAACAGATATTTCTTTTGTAAAACTTATATTCTGTTTTATCATCTCATTTTGGAAGGTTTGATGGACTTCTTCTACTAATTCTTCACAAAGATATTGCTTGCGGTCAATATTATGTTCTCTTGCAAAACTAAGTACCATTAGTTTCGAGTACATATCTCTTATTCTCCTGGCTTCAGAGTGAATATATAGGGCCGCTGTTCTTTTCTGTTCCTCCAGCGCATTCGCATTTAATAAGAATTGAGAGTATCCCTGAATGGCTGTTAATGGTGTATTCATTTCATGGGATAAATCATCAATAAAGGTTTGTAGTTCCTTTGCTTTTTCTTCCAATTCCAGTGTCCTGTCCTTTACATCCTTTGCCATTTGATTAAACGCACCGGCCACATCCCTGAATTCCTTATCCTTTTCTGATAGGTAAAGATCATAATTACCAGATGAAATTGCCATGGCTCCCTTGTGTAAAGCATTTAGGGGACGGGTAATCCATTTGGCATACAGATAAGAAAAAACCCCAAGGAAACAGGTAAAAAATATAAGCAAAATAAAATATAGACTGATACTATTACTTCTGGATTCATATATCTCACTGATATCCCTGGCATACACAAGCACGGCGTTATCATGAATCAAATCAGATATTAAAATATAGTCATGAGATTCAGATTGGATGATCTGTGCTATTTTTTCGTCCTCCTTAACGGATAACAAAGCCAGATACGTATCCGGATTTAAGGATGCGATATTATTATAAACATAGCCTCCGTTGGTATATAAACCCAAGGAAATGCCCCGATTACTGTAATATTCTCCATATCTATCCATAATAACCGTAAGGGTATCCGTTGATGCCCCTGAAAAATCCAGACTGTTACTAAGTGAAATTCGTATCAGCTCCATTTCCCCTAAAGCCCTTTCCTGCTCTCTGTTAATACTGGTTATATGGTTCTGATTAATGATATAAGCAATACTAATTGTAAGAGTTGATAAGGATAAAATTAAAATGCTTAAAAAAATCTTAATCCATAATTTCACGTTCAATGTACCTCCAGTCTGTAACCGAATTTAAATACGGTTTTTATGATATCCTCCCATTCTAATTTCTTGCGAAGTCTTTGAATATGCATATCAACGGTTCTGGTTTCCCCGCTGTAATCATAACCCCAGGCAATACTTAATAGCTGTTCTCTGGTAAGCGCAAGATTTTGATTTAGAATTAATGCTTCCAGCAGCAAGTATTCCTGAGCAGTTAGGTCAATAACCTGATTATCTTTTAGAACCAAATGTTTATTTAAATCCACCGTAACATTTTTATAAGTAAAGGTCTTTTTATTTTTACCCTCTCTTCTTAAAACTACATCAATTCTTGCGATTAGTTCCAAGGCTTCAAAGGGTTTAATAATATAGTCCTCAGCTCCTAAGTTTAATCCCCTCACTCTGTCAGTCAAAGAGCTTTTTGCAGATAGATAAATCACGGGAACCTTTGACTTTTTAA
The DNA here is from genome assembly GCA_029239235.1 of Herbinix sp. Lineage (GTDB taxonomy): Bacteria > Bacillota > Clostridia > Lachnospirales > Lachnospiraceae > Mobilitalea. Next base: position 4,099 of record JAQZBD010000152.1, on the reverse strand, counting down.
AATCATCGATTAATTCAAAACCATCCTTTCCCGGAAGCATAATATCTAATAAGCATAAATCAAAATGACCTTCCCTCAGCTTCTTTAAAGCTTCTTTACCGTCAAAGGCCTGTTCGCATGTATGTCCTACCATGGCCAGATTCATTTCAATTAAATCACTTATGGACTTTTCGTCATCTACTATAAGTATGTGTCCCATAAAAACTCCTTTATTTTACATGGATGCTTTTTGTTATATTAATTATGCAGCATTACCCAAGGTATCTTTCTAATAATTTTATAGAATGTAATAAGTATATGTTTATTGTACCATAGATTATTTCCTCTGAGGCATTTTCAGGTAATATTGAAGCAAATTGGGCATCAAGATCAAACTGACCTGATGCCCTTAGATTCTCATATCAATAAATTTTACCGATATATTCTTTTCCGAGCTCTCCTCGGTTCTCCGAATGGTATGGACATGTTTTTATATGATCATCAACCATGCCAACTGCCTGCATAAATGAGTATATAATAACTGGCCCAACAAATTTGAATCCTCTTTTTTTTAAATCCTTACTGATACGCTCCGACAATTCTGATTGAGCAGGGACTTGTCCCTCAAAGTTCCACTGGTTTACCACAGGAGTATGATCGACAAAGCTCCATAAATAATTTGAAAAGCTTTTAAACTCCATTTGCAGTTTCGTCACTGCAATTGCATTATTCCTGACAGACTTAATTTTTGGCAGATTTTTTATAATGCCGTAGGAATCCCTGATGGTTTCTAATTCTTCATCTGTCAAATTCGAGCAATAATTAATATCAAAATTATGAAAAGCTTTTTTATACTCTTCTCTTTTGGTAAGTATAGTATTCCAAGATAAGCCTGATTGAGCGCCTTCTAAGGTAAGCATTTCGAAAATATAGGAATCATCCTGGCTTGGCACACACCATTCCTTATCGTGATACTGTTGCATTAATTGATTTTCACCTGGCCATAAGCATGCACTCATATTCGTTCCTCCAATCCTTTTATATCATAATACTACTTATAACTTGACAGCAGCTTGTCATATTTTATTTATAATATACAATGTCTCACATTCCTTAGATAAAAACACCATAATACCCTATTTAGTATTACAATGCTCGCTTTTTCGTTCCTGCAAGATACAGTTTATTTCTTCGACAAAAATACACACGTCCTCAAAACCACTTATGCTCATTTTAAATTTCAGCTTTCCATGACAGACATATTTTTGCTTATCCATAAACCGATAATGGGTTTTTACCCGGCAATTACTATAACATCCGACACAATCGTCCAAATTAAAAAACATCCGCTCTGCAAATTCAGATGAGCTCTTAGCCAACCTGTCCAATACTTCCTCCATCCAATCAGCTTTTCTGTGCCAAGTGTCTGGCTTACCGCTCGTTATGATATACCATTGCAGCGAGTGGTCAAACATATCATTACTTAAATAGATGGCATAGGAAAAACCATAATCTGAGGCAATATAGGTTATTTTATTGCCGTTCTTCTCAAGCTGTCTTTTTATCTTTATGGTCTTCAGCGTTCTCAAATATTCATCCATTTTAATTATTTCACTTTGGAAATGCTGCGGCAGCAACGAAATACACTTTTCAAAGGATGGCTTTTCACCGGGTGCAAGCACATTATTTTTTGTAATCGCTGATGGAAGTTCTACTTTTGAATGATGGAAATCATAGGTCTCGTCCAATTCCGTGATACAGACGGATTTTATCCGTAGGTTAACCAGCTTATCGCAAGCTATTTTCAAATCAAAACCTTCCTGATTCATTTCATTGAAAGTTGATACTTTCATGTATCTTTCTTTTTTGGAATAATATCTCTCCTCCCCATCAACGATGATCTGCATTTCCTTAAAACCATATAATATTGAGATTTCAGTAAACTCATTCATATTAATATGATTATGATAAAATACAACCTTTCTAGCTGGCGCAACGATATCATCGATTCTTCGGTTGTCTATACAAGATGTTCCGAAATTAACGTGACCTTTCCCTAAGAGAATATAGAGTCCGGGGGCGTCAACTTTTGCCGTAATATCAATCCGTAATGGCAGACTATATCTCTGTGGCAGCTGAATATATGAATTTATGGATAAATGCTCCGCTTCAAAGTTCTTAGATGGTATGCCGCGATTCGTTGACATAGAAAGCAGGTTATCTTTGTTCTCACAGTCAACATGGCCGACCGGGATAAAATCCATCAAATCTATATCATGTTTTATCATTTAATTACCTCCCGCAGAAATCAGTTTTGTGCATAGAAAACCATATTTACTTAGAAAATATTACACCCCATAGCTAATGTCAAGTAATATATTTAATTCTTCAATCCATTATTTATATGGAAACTCACGAAACCATATTAAGTAATTAATAATGCTCATTGTTTACATCATTGTATACTTGTGATATATATACAGTATAGAGTAGTTGAGTGAATTAAAATCTGTAAAGAAATTATCCATATAATTCATTAGGCTTAAAATTGCCTAACCATTTTATTGACGAAAGGGGTATAAAATATGAGCATCTCCTTCAAAGCAATTTTATCAAATATTGAAGCTCGAACTATCATAAAGCTTCCCATGAACTCCAGTGAAAAGCTCCCCTCCCGCGGCATGATAATGGTTCAAGGGACGATGAACGGAGTATCCTTTATTGCACCATTGGAACCAGACGGAAAAGGGAGTCATTGGTTTGAACTAAGTGATATCTTATTAAACGAAACGCGAGTAACGTTGGGTCAGATCGTGAATGTGGATTTAGAACCGGTGAATGAATGGATCGAACCGGAAATTCCCGAGGATATTATGGACGGGATTCTCAAGTCCGGTCTTATGAGCCAATGGGATAGCCTTACCACAAAAGCAAGGTGGGAATGGCTTAGATGGATACGTTCCACCAATAATGCAGCAACCCGTGAAAAAAGAATTAATGTGGCTTGCTCTAAATTACAAAAGGGTGATAGAAGACCCTGCTGTTTTGATGCAACCCGCTGTACCGTAGCGGACGTTTCAAAGTCCGGTGTGCTGCTTGATTGATTTTGCTGATCGTGGCCAATTACGATATCCCATCATTTAATATATTTTGACGCAATCACGTTATCGATCTCAAGTGTCATAATTATACCAGAATCGTAGAAATCTAACAGCTCATCTGCTTCTCCAAAAATTAAAGCTCCATAGGTACTGACACCATTTTCCATGGCATAGCTTAAGGCACTTTTATAATCGAATGACTTTGATACTCCAACCAATGTCGTTACAGCTTCTTTATGATCCACCAGATATTTTAAAGAACTGATATAATGTGTTTCGTAATATCCTGGCATAGGAGATTCCGTGGTAGATAAACTGTACCCCGCCCCTCCCATCAAATCTACGAGCTGAAGCCCGGGATATCGGTCAGAATCAACTTTATCATTCGTTACAAAGCTACCATTCGGATCGGTCGAAAAACCCATTAACTGCTGACCTTGTTTTTCTGCCGTACGTACCGCAATCCATTTAAATTGAATCTCGTTATTGGATTCCTTGATATTATTTAATTCTTTCATGGTTAAATCATCTGTAAAACGAACCCATGCCGAAATATAGGAGGTATCCGGCAATTCTTTGATATGTGCTATCTGCACATTCGTATTGTTTTTTGAAAAACTTAACCTTCTCTCGTATTCCGTTCCTCCCTCCTCACCATTCCAAAATTCTGTAAATACAAAATTGCCCCGGCTGACATAGAGGGTCGTCCCCGGACTACCAACTATTCTATTTTTATTTAGCTGTCCACTTATCTTCTCTGTCTCTTTTGTAAATAGGTTTTTCCTGTCATATGCTATATTATATTTGCCAAAACCCAAATTCTCTGCATATGCCCCCCCACTTATTCCATATCCAGGCATGGAAACTTCTGTAATGATACGAATATCATTCGCAAAATCCTGAAAGTACTTTTGTCCTGCTGTTTTTTTCGTAGGATTATAATATTGACTGGACACCAATGGGGATAAGATATACTGGGACATTAAAGTTATTATAAATACACATGCTACCGATAAAGC
>JAQZBD010000151.1 GCA_029239235.1 Herbinix sp. | reverse complement strand
CGGAACTGATTCCTCCCGCTTATTACAGCTTAAAAGGAGGTTTGTTTAGAAATCAGTAACTTATTACATCCCTTTCTCATAGAATAATCTCGATGATACATCTAAGGATATGCATTATGAGTTATGTAATAGTTAAAATTATTGAGTCAGTCATCTTTGTAACTGCATTATCTACAGATGCATTGATTGCAAGCTTTGCCTATGGCAGTAATAAAATTAAAATTCCAATGATCTCAGTTCAGGTTATCTCATTCCTATGTACTGTAGTATTAGGAGTCTCTCTTTTACTCGGTACTTTTCTTAAAGCTTATATACCCGGCAGCGTGCTGCATCTGGTTTCTTTCGGAATTTTATTTATTTTAGGCGTAATCAAGCTTCTGGATAATCTAATAAAATCTGCAATCGATAAACATACCACGATCAATAAGCAAATTGAATTCAGTCTGCTTAATCTAAAATTCATATTAAATATCTACGCGAATCCATATGAAGCGGATGTTGATCATTCGAAAATCCTTTCACCCAGAGAGGCTCTATCTCTTGCCCTTGCTTTATCCATTGATAGTCTGGTGGCCGGTGTTGGTGCCGCACTGGCTAATGTAAGCATACTGGCTGTAATCCTATCGTCTTTCATACTAAGTACATTGGCTGTAAAATCAGGAGAAATGTTGGGGCATAAATTAAGTGACAAAGTTCCCTTCGGGTTATCCTGGTTAAGTGGTGCCATATTAATTTCGCTCGCTTTTATCAGATTATTAAAATAACTATCCTAAATCAGCGCCCATTCTATTTGCAAGAAATCCGAGCGCTGATTTTATTCCTGGAACTTTTGATTCGAATCTGACCTATAACAGTAATAATTACTATTTACAAAATTATAATTTTGGATTATATTAGTCAATAGCAAAGACATATTATTAGCTTAATATTCGGACTTGTAGATTGGAAAGAAAGGATCAAGCAGAGGATTAAGTATCGACGAATCCTTTGCAAAATTATTATATGAGAAATTTATTAAGTAAAGATCATAAGCCAAGACTGGATTTCTTTAAATATATCGGCCCTGGATTACTTGTAACTGTTGGATTTATTGACCCTGGAAACTGGGCGTCTAATGTAGCAGCCGGCTCAGATTACGGCTATAAGCTGCTTTGGATGGTTACTCTAGCTACCTTTATGCTGATCGTTTTGCAGCATAATGCAGCCCATCTGGGTATTGCAACCGGTAATTGCTTATCAGAATCAGCTGCAAAATACCTCAAGCCCTCTGTAAGCAAGCCCATTTTAACTACCGCTATACTTGCTGCTATATCTACCGCGCTAGCAGAATTACTTGGTGGTGCTATCGCCCTGAATATGCTCTTCGGCATTCCCATTAAGCTTGGTACAGTATTAGTCCTGTTCTTGGTACTATTTCTACTATTTACAAATTCCTATAAAAGATTAGAGAAAATCATTATGGGCTTTGTATCATTAATCGGAATCTCGTTTCTTATAGAGCTATGTATGGTACATGTGAACTGGAATGAAGCCGTACCCAGCTGGGTTATACCAAGCTTTCCCGCAGGCTCAATCCCTGTTATCATGAGTGTACTCGGTGCAGTGGTAATGCCGCATAATTTATTCCTGCACTCAGAAGTAATTCAGAGCCGTCAATGGAATCTACAAGATGACGCTGTTATCCGTAAACAATTGAAATACGAATTTCTGGATACTCTATTCTCCATGATTATAGGATGGGCTATCAATAGTGCTATGATTCTTGTTGCAGCCGCAACCTTCTTCGCCGGCGGTCTCCATGTCAGTGAGTTAGGACAGGCACAGCAAATGTTAAAGCCCTTACTTGGAAGTGCCGCCTCCGTGGTATTTGCCATTGCCTTATTATTCGCCGGTATATCTTCGTCCATCACAGCCGGAATGGCAGGGGGAAGTATTTTCGCCGGTATGTATAAGGAGCCCTACGACATTAAGGACGATCACACCAAATTGGGCGTTGCTCTGACCTTAATCTTATCCGCAGTTGTTATTTTCTTTATTAAGGATCCTTTCAAGGGCTTAATCTACTCCCAGATGTTTTTAAGTATCCAGTTACCTATTTCAATCTTTTTGCAGATTTATCTTACATCCTCGAAAAAAGTCATGGGTAAGCATGCGAACTCGCTACGTAATAAGATACTTTTGGGTTTCATAGGATTAATCGTGGCTGGTTTGAATGTTGCATTATTGCTGAGTTATATATTATGATTTAAGCGTCTAGTGTGCTAGATTTAGGCTGTGAAGTAAATATGGGTGCATATATATCCACCTGGGCTTGCCGCAGAAGCTCGCTTCTGTAAACATACCCACGATTGCCAAATGCAGGCAATCACAGGAGGCCCGGTCTGCGCCCATATGGATATATATGCACCCATATTTACTGCGTTAGTGTAATGAGAGCTTCTGATACTTTAATTATATTATAAGTTACTCTAATTTTTATAATAATTACTCATTTGCATAGTTGTCTTATCTTGAGAACATGAAATCCTGTACAAGAAATGCTTAAAATAGCATTAAATCACATTTAGAAAAGGAAGTACCCTCAATGAAAACATTTATTAAATCTATCTTAGCCGGTATTGCTATTAGTATCGGCGGAGTCGTTTATCTGTCCTTGGATAATCACATCGCAGGCTCTTTTTTATTCTCCATCGGCTTGTTTACCATATATACCTTTGGATTTTATCTGTTTACCGGTAAGGTATGTACTATTGTAAATGAAAAACCCTCCTACTTATTAACCGTACTGGTCGTATACCTCGGAAACTTTGTTGGCACTGTTGGCTCCGGATATGTATTTAGAAATACCAAGCTATCTAAAATTGTTGAACATACAACAGAAATCGTTAATGGAAAACTGTCGGATACCTTATTTAGCACTTTTATAATGGCTTTTATGTGCGGCATCCTGATGTGCATCGCCGTGACCGGTTTCCAGACAATCAAGGACAGTGTTGGAAAGCATCTGGCATTGATTCTGCCAATTATGGTATTTATTCTTTCCGGTTACGAGCATAGTATCGCAGATATGTTCTACTATAGCATGGCAAATGCCTGGGGTGCAAAAGCGTTTCTTTACATTATTGTAATATCTATAGGAAACCTGCTGGGAGGTTGTTTAATTCCTCTTGCAGATAAGTTTCTACATAATAAAGAGTAAGTAATTCTCTTTTATCGTTTCATTTCTCGCTCACATTACAATACAAAAGCAATAAGTAAGGCTCCCATGTGGGAGCCTATTATTTATTATAGAACCTGTTATTTATCCTATCTTTAATAAGAGATGATGTATGCCTGATTCCTTATCTGCTTCAATCGTTATCAGATTTCTTCTCCCTATACTTCTGAGTAGCACACTCCTAAGGTTCCCGGTCCGCAATACACCCCTACAATGGCACTAATCTGACCTATTAAATATACATTATTAATATTGGGATTCAGACGTAGCTTATCGCACATTTTATGAGCTTCCTCTTCTACATTTCCATGGATGACATAAGCATCGCACTTATTTGTGGAGGTAAACTTCTCGCTAAATTCTATCAAACGGTTAATGGACTTCATTCTTCCTCTGACTTTTTCACAGGTATAGCATTGTCCAAACTCTTCATCGAAGCTTACGATCGGTTTAATATTAAGAACATCACCAATGGTTCCGGATATTTTACCTATTCTTCCCCCCTTGATGGCATACTCCAAGGTTCCGAACACAAAGTACATGTGAATCTTCTTTTTCATAGCAGGAATAGCTTTAATGATTTTATCAAAGCTCATTCCCTTCTCTAGCATTTCACCACACTTCTTAACAAGGATACCCTGGCATACTGAAGTGGATTTGGTATCATATAAAAATGTTTCTATGGAGGGAAACTGTTTGCTGATTAATTCTACCCCATTAACCGTACCTGATATTCCGCTGGAAATATTGATCGAAATAACATGGGTATAGTTATCTCCTTCTAATTCCTGGTACAGCTTCTCGATATCCTCCATTGATGGCTGAGAAGACTTCGGTATCTCCGTTTTCATATTCGTGTAAACTTCTTGAGGTGTGATATCAACTCCGTCCGTATACTCACGCTCTTTGTAGATGATCTTAAAGGGCAGAACATGGATATCATATTTTCTGATGGTTTCATCGTCTATATCACAAGCTGAATCTGTAATTAATGCGATCTTTTCCATATGACAATCTCCTTCTAATAAACATCTCTGTTACCAATGCCGAAGACACATGTTGTAATATAGATATTACTATATGTGGTTATTATAACCAGATTATCACTTTTCGCACTTCAAATCAATATGATAATACATTTTAATTTGATCAAAATTAAAGTCATTGTCCCTATTCACGCTTCCTCATATCAACTCATGAATCATATCACCCTGTAGATTAATAATATCATCAAAAGCAATCTTAGTATTAACAATGCCCAATATTCTACTGGTTATATCTACTCGCGATACCATTCCGGTTAACTGCACATATTCCCTATTTTGAAAAAAATCTACGGTGATTATATCTTTTTTCTCGATCTGTCTCAGCTTCCGGTCTAATTCTTCCTTCTCTTCCTCTGATAAGTCTCTCTTAGGAACAATAATCTTTTCCTTTTCCGCCACAGCTTCCCGGAAGCCTTTTAAGGCATCGAAAGGCATAAACTGTTTGGCACGGTTTTGCCTGTCCATTTTGCACCGCTTAATCTCCACTTTTATGACCTCCAATCTGTTTGTTCCGTTCTATTGTGGTACCTGCTTCCTGCAAATCCATGCCACGGATAAGAGCATTTTTCCCAAACTTCTTTTTAATTTCCAACGCTGCCTTCTGCAGCCTCCTATCCTTCTCCAATTCTACCGGATCCGTAAATAAGTCATACTGCTCATACACTTCATCCACAATATTGTTGCAGGACAAACTCAGCCGTCGAATCGGCTTACTCTTATCAACAATGCGTTCATACAGCTCAATCACAGGAATTATAATGGTCCGATAGGAATTAGTGCTCACTGACATGGATACTGTTCCAGAGGCAGGCTTTAATTCCAGCTCACTGGTATATCCAATCATCAATGAAATAGAATTCGTAACAGCACCTTTTTCCACCATATCCATACATAAGGCATCTGCCATCTCTTTTACCACTAGTCTACACTCCTCAAAGCTATAATCCCTTGGAAGTATCTGCGCGCTGGACATGGAATTGCTTTTTGGCTTATAGGACTTAATGTCCTCCATGGTGGTCGTTTCTCTTCCCCAAGCGTGATCAATTAAAAGCTCCGCATCAATGCCAAATAAATGATAAAGCATATCTTCGTTGGTACGAGCAATATCCCCCATCGTGACAATACCCATACTCGCCAACCTGTTTACAGTTCCACGACCTATTCTCCAAAAATCATTCAGTGGCTGATGCTTCCACAAGGTCCTTTGAAAGAGCTCCTCATCTAAATATCCAATATTGTCCTTTGAGTGCTTTGCTGTAATATCCAGGGCTATTTTTGCCAGATACAGATTCGTTCCGATTCCCGCTGTGGCAGTAATTCCAGTGACTCTTTTAATATCCTGCATAATCTGCATTGCCAGCTCTTTTGCACTCATCTGATACAGGGACAAATAGCGGGTCACATCAAGAAATGCCTCATCGATGGAATATACATGGATATCCTCCTTTGAGATATATTTCAGATATATGGAATAGATATAGGCGGAGTACTCAATATATAGCTTCATCCTCGGAGGCGCCATGATATACGGGACTCCTTTTGGTATCTGAAATACTCTGCACCTGTTCTTTATTCCAAGTGCCTTCATGGATGGAGAGATGGCAAGGCAGATCGTCTTTTCACTTCTCTCCGGGTCTGCAACTGCAAGGTTGGTGGTTAGCGGATCAAGTCTGCGCTCTACGCATTCCACCGAAGCATAAAATGATTTTAAATCAATACAGAAATAAACCCTTTCTTCCATTCATGAATCACCTCCCTTATTGCTTATCCTTTTATCAGTATTAGAGAATGCCAAACACTCTCCTTCTAATCATTTTATATTATAGCATCAGAACATATGTTTGTATACATGATTTTTCTGGTATTATACTCGGATATGTACGCTGCAGTACTTCTTATATGGTGTGATGTGTCTTGCTTCGATGTAGTTTTTCTTCGCACCTTGTTCATAGGTAAAGGCCATATGAAATACACTTCTTTTATTAATTGATACTCTTTATGGAAAGCACATTCTCGCAACCTTGTAAACCTCGTAGTGAAGTTGAAAGTCACATCATTCCCACACATAGCATGGACTTTTATTCGTCCATGCTATGTGTTATGATAATATTGTGGAAATAAAGAACAATTTCCACATCCGACATTAAATGGCCTCCTGATTAAGCATTTCCACATCCGGTACTGAGCGGCCTCCTGATCGAATGACCGTAAGTATGGACACCATCTATATGAAAAAGAAAGGGTGAAATAACATGATATTGAAGGATTTTTTAAGCCTTTCGAATCCAGAGGAATATGATTTCAAAAAAGAATCACCATGGAAGGATGTAATAAGAGAAGTTGATCCCTTAACAAGGTTCATTAAATATAAAAGCCACAAAGAGCGCTTTGATTGCGACAGCTCAGATGGCAGTTGCTCTTTGACAAATGAGATCTATGATAAATTATGCGGGTGGCATTTTACTACTGCAAATAAACGCTGCATTTCTTCATTAGATGAGATGTTTGGCAAGATTATGTGGGGATGTGACACCATGAATTCGTTTTGGACAACCTATAATAAAGCTGAAGCAATTTATACATATGCCAAAGAAAAAGACATAACACTTATATATTCTGATGTTGATGACAACCCATATATTCAAGAATTCGCCTACCTAACCCACTCGATAGGCAACTTCACTTTAATTCCGCACCTTGTACGATTTAGAGAAGATAAGGGGCAAGGCTATTTTCAAAGCAGAGGTATTAAATGTTATTATCAAGATTATTGGGATCGATCTCTCCAATTATTAAAAAAGGAAATAAACTTTGGGGAGAAGACCTTTTCTAAATATATTAGCACCTTTTATCATGATGAATATGTAAATGCCAATAATGAGATTATCCCTTTATTTGAAGGGCATTTTGACAGACCCCTGCCTGGTCCGCAAACCGAAGAGGAATTAAACAAATACCTTGAAAATGTTATTTGCAGAATCAGATCCCGCGGAAAAACAATGGTAGCTATTCTTATGAAGCATAACCCATGACCGTATCCGAAAAATAAGGAATAAATGGAGGAAATCGAATGGAAGATAAGAGCTTAAATCATAACCTTTTAATGAGAGAAACCATTCGGCATTCCAAGATGAATGCTGAAATTTCTTCCATAAAAAGAGCTTCACAAAATGATCTTTCAAGGATAGAAGAAAAAATACGGAAAGAAATTTCATGCTTGCCTAAGGAAGAAAGGACTGCTGTTTATTCTAATATAAAAGAATATTTTGAATTTTGGGTGAAAATATTAGAGAAAGAGGTACAAGAATGAGAGAGGTTTCTATAAATCTTAATAAGTTAACCCAAAAATATAGCAACAGACAGGATGAGTGGCCACTGATCAGAAATGCAATCAAATCTGCTATTTTAGACGCAAAGCTTCAGTATGGAAGTGATGCAGAAATTTATTTTATTGATCGGTATAGTGATAATATCGCTTTTGATCTAGCCATAAATGGAGTTGCTAAGCAGATTTTTGACCATTGGGAGATATAATGATTTAAATAGCGGCTGTTTTCTCTTTCAATATAGTGTAAAATGCTCTAATGCTTTTATTTATAAGCATTAGAGCATTTCTTTTTAATCGATATAATCGTTTCTGAACTGGTAATAATCAACTAATTTTCCAGACCATTCTCACTATTTAGCACTACCGTCATTCCAAACCAGTGCATCTGATGTAGTCCAGGTTTTATTCTCATAGGTGATCGTCCATCCACTTGCCTGACCTTTATCTTCTTTCTCTGTGTAACTCCACTGGAAGGTACTATCATTTTTTTCAGCTGTCTGGGTCCAGGTATCGCCCCCATCATGGGTAACATACACCAGCTGCTTTGGTTCGTCATCAAACGCATAGGATAATAATAATCCGTCCTTAGCGGTAAAGAATACCGGCGGATAGGTATTAAACTGGCTGATGGAATATTCCTCCGGAATCGTTAATTCCTGCTGTTCCCAGGCCACTCCACCGTCTTTTGTTCGGAATAAACCGATATATCCATCCTGTGGAATCTGTGTAGTAATCCAGCCATCGTTACTGTCAGTAAAGATTATCCCTGACTTCGATTCCAGGGGAATGCTGGCATTCTCATCCTCTGTACTGGTAAGCTTATCCCAGTTCGCCCCACCATCTACTGTTTTATACAGAGTAATACTCTCTTTAAACATACCCTCTGCATTACGTTCTGCTTTCCATCCCTGTGTGGATGTAATATAGATGTATTCCAGGCTGTTTTCTTCCGCCGCTCCCTGGTATATGGTTACACCAAGGGGAGTGCTTCCCGTTAACTCTGCCCCTTCTGCCGACTGCGCAGACGTATTATCCGGTACCGCTGTAACCGTTGGTTGGGTAGTTACAGCAGGAGTAGGTACATTGGTTACCTCAGGATTTTCATTGGTATCCTCTTGCTTCTGAGAGCATCCAGTTAGCAATGTCCCAATTAGAAGTATTCCAATTAGAAGTGTTGAAATTATTGAGCATCTTTTCTTCATCTTAATGCCTCCAAATTAATAATTTAATTATGTTGATTGAACTATAGTTCTGTTTTTCACTTTTGTCAATTTATTTGCGAAAATTATTAATTGAATTAATACCCATTTAGTCCAAGCCATCTTATTCTGCTTTCGTAATCAATAAATGAAATGTCCAGATCAACATTCCCAGAGATTCCACTAACTGAACCAGTGGCGCTATACTGCCACATTCCAACCTCGCCGGTATATGTCAGCTTACTAGACCATTGGGCTACCCAGCGATCGAAAACATCCAGACTTGAATCATAGAGCTTCCCTGTAAACCAGCCTTTACTACTGTATAGCATAGGATAATATCCTGCCTCTGTAAGCGCATCAAAGTAGACAAGTGCAATATCCGCCAGAATTTTCTTATCGAGGTCTATCTGTGCCTTATCTTCCAGATCCAGACAGATGGGGTATTCAAATTGCTTTCCTTCCAATGTCTTAATCAAAAAGTCTACTTCTTTTTTAGCCGTAGCAACGGTAGTCGCATAGCTGTAATGATAAACTCCTACAGCAATGCCATTGTCCTTTGCTCCCTTATAGTTGATTTCATACTTTGGATCCAGGCTGCTGGTACCATAAGAAGATCGTATCATAGCGAATTCAATTCCATCGTTTTTCACCTTGCTCCAATCAATGTTTCCCTGCCACTTGGATACATCGATCCCCTTGATATTCGCTTTCTCAACGGTTATGTTACATTTTGCCTGCTTCCCACTATCAACAGCAACAGAGATGGTTGCAGTTCCTTCACCCAGGGCTGATACCGTACCCCATTCATCTACCATAGCTACATCTTCATTAGAACTCGTCCATGTTAGTTCTTGATCTGCTGCATCCTGTGGGGATATGGTCGCATTTAGTTGTTCTGTGCCTCCTACTACCATCCACATATCGCTTTGCTCCAAGGTTACTAATGTAACGTTAGGATTGGGATTAGGAACATTTCCTTCCGTAGCTGCAGTATATTGGCTATATACCTTTGTTTTATCCATCATCCGGTAAGCCCTTACTTTATAATAATAGGTACTTCCTAAGACTAATCCAGTATCTGCATAACCGGCATCTGACACTGAGGTCAATAACTGATAGCTTCCACTTTTACTTGAAGAACGGTATACCTCATAACCATCGGATGCATCCGACGGCTCCCAGCTGACATCGATAATGCCTTCTACTGATCCTAATACGGATATAGACTCCGGCACCGGTAAAATTGGTTTTGCTGTGGCTACCGAGGAAAATCCTCCATACACTTTACTACTGCCGCTTGAGATATATCCACGAACCTTATAGTAATAGGTTTTTCCCGGTTCCAGACCACTCACATTATAAGAATTATTTTTTGTTTGTTTCACAAGTGCGTACTTGCCAGAACTGGAAGTAGCCATATATACTTGATAACCGCTTACATACTTAACCGTCCCCCACGTTAGGGTTGCATCCTCGTAGGACGTTAATTTCACATTCAAATTGCTCGCTGAAGCGGGTGTGATCTTTCCACTGATAATTTTAGAGTACGATCCATAGATTTTCGATTTTCCAGAGGTTTTGTACGCACGGACTTTATAATAATAAGTCTTGCCCGGAGTCAATTTTGTATTATTATAGCTATAAATTCCTGCGGTAGTCGTCTTAACCAGTTTATAGGTTCCTTTTGTAGAAGTTGCTCGGTAAATTTGATATCCACTTGCTCCAGTCACCTTACTCCAAGCAATTTTGATACTGCTACTGGAAGCAATTGTTGTCTTTACCGTCTTTGGTGCTGTTAATTTTGCTGTTGCTGCCTGAACCGCCTGCGGTCCTCCTAAGAAGCATAAAATAACAACAATAATAACCAGTTTGTGTAACACGCTGCATAACTTTTCTTTGTTTCTTTTCATGTTAGCCTCCCTAACTCTGCATAACAATAAAGTTTCTCGTTGTAATCCAAAGCTAGAGTATTTCATATTTGTGTTATTACCATGGCATATTATAGATAATTTTGTGTTATTTTACTGGACTGGGACTAGTGTACCATATTTTCCAGTTTCACTTCACCCCTTGCTCACTCTATTTGTATACGGTAAGTGAGGGAAAAAAGCACAAAAAAAGCTCTAAACCTCTATTATTAAAAGTTTAGAGACCATTCTAAGTAAGTTGACAATCAGATTTGAACTATTTGAACAATAGCAGAATCCGCGTAGAATAGAGGGTTTCAATTTATGATATTGTTTGCACCTAAGACTCATATGTTAGGATTGGAAATAATAACTTCTAGAAAAGCCTTTACGTTATGGATGCAAAAGTAGCATTTATCTCTTAGTATAGGTTACATAAGCATATGGGATATCCCCATCGAACATTTGATTAATTTCTTTTGTAAATTGATTTTTATCAAAGGGTGGAAAATATGTGTCACCTTCAATGTCTAAGTTTATTTCCGTAATATACATTTTTTCAATGATAGGCAATGCTTCTTCATAGAGTCTGGCACCCCCAGAAATAAATACATCTTTATCCCCAGCCATCTCTATTGCTTCTTCAAGCGTTCTTACTGTCTTGATATCAGCATCATCATAATTTTTAGTATTTGATATAACTATAGTCATTCTATTTGGAAGAGGCCTTCCTATCTCTTCATATGAACGCCTTCCCATTACAACCACATTCCCTGTCGTCAATTCTTTAAATCTTTTTTGTTCACCTTTTATTTTCCATGGTATGTAACCCAGATTTCCTATTACTTGATTATTTGCATACGCTACTATTAACGCTATCATATAAATCTCCTGAACAAAACCGTATTTATCTTTCTAATCAATATTACCATAATTTTAACTTTTTTGATGAAAAAGTTCATCAAAGGCAAGTATATAAATCTAAAACAGCCTGCATCCAATTGTAACTTTAGTAGAAATAATAAAAAATCTCTAAACCTTATTATTAAAGTTTAGAGATCCTTCTAAGAGAGGCGACAACCAGATTTGAACTGGTGATCAGGGTGTTGCAGACCCATGCCTTACCACTTGGCTATGTCGCCATATTCAATTGCGAAGATAATTAATTATAACAATATAATTCTGATACGTCAAGAACTAATGTAAATTTTAACATTTTATCTATTATATCTTATTGTTAAGCTCCCCGAGTAGGGCTCGAACCTACAACCCCACGGTTAACAGCCGTGTGCTCTACCATTGAGCTATCGAGGAATAATAGAAAAAACAGAAACTACATAAGTGTTTTCTGTTTCCTTATTGATTACAAGTAAATCATACTTATGACTTATCTTGTATAACATTAAATACTACACTAGAAAATTTACATCCATGAATCCATCTGGATTCTTACTGTAAAAACCTTTTAAGGTCAAGCCCTCGACCTATTAGTAACAGTCAGCTCCATGTGTTACCACACTTCCAC
>JAQZBD010000150.1 GCA_029239235.1 Herbinix sp. | reverse complement strand
ACATCTGATGAAGGAAGTACTCCCTCTTCTGTTATCTGATATAGAAACTTATTAACTATATAGCTCTTGTGGCTATATCATTATTATACTTGGAGGTAGAAGTATGAGAAAATTGGAAGACGGTAAGGAGATTTATGATAATATTAAGATACCTGAGGAGATGAAGCAGAATATTGATAATCTGCTAAAAAGCTATACGGAGGAAGACGCGATGGAAGATTTAAGAACACAGGAAGCTTCTGGAGCAATGAATAAACTCAATAGGGTACCCTCAAGCAGGAAAAGAAGACCATTACAGTATACCGCAGCTGCAGCCGCTGCAGTAATATTATGTTTTACAGCCGTACTAAACTCCAGTGAAGTATTTGCAATGAGTGCTGCAAAGCTACCCATTGTAGGGAGTATTGCAAAGGTTTTAACCGTTCGTTCCTATGAAAGCGCAGAAGATAATAAGAATATCACAGTAAAGGTTCCGGAGGTTGTGGTAAATGAAAATCAGGATAACGCTATCGAATCGTCAGTGAACGGTGCCATTAACAGCACAGAGAATAACTCTGCAGGGGCTAATACAGAAACACCATCTATTGTTACTGATGTCAATGCTGAGATTGAGAAAATAGTGAAGGAATACCTGGAAGATGCAAAGGAGAGAATGCAAGCGGATAAGGAAGCATTTCTTGAAACAGGTGGTACGGAAGAGGAATGGAATAAACGGGATCTAACCATCAATGTTGATTATAAGATACAATATCAGCAAGGAAATATCATCTCTCTCATGCTTACCGCTGACGAGAGCTGGTATGGAGCCTATGATGTAGCTTATTTCTTTAATATTGACCTTAGCGAAAACAAAGAGCTTACGCTGAAAGATGTACTAGGCGAAGATTATAAGAGTATTGCCAATGACAGCATTATCCAACAAATGAAGGAAAGAGCCGCTGCCAATCCTGACTTTGTGTATTGGGGAGTTACAGATGGGAAAGACAGCTCCTTTGATGGATTTGTTACAGTGGATGAGAATACAAAATTCTATCTAAATAAGGATGGAAAACCAGTAGTATATTTTGATAAATATGAAGTGGCTCCAGGCTTTATGGGAGCACAGGAATTTGTAATTCAATAGGGTAAATATATATGAAAGAAAACTAAATGACCATTGTTATTCCCAGGATATTCGTGTAGAATTTATCCTATACCTTTCGTATAATAAATAAAGCAATATTCAAAAGTGTAAAGGAGGCTATTATCCTGAAGAAAGAACAGTTTTCAAACAGGCAGCCAGGAATAATAGGGGATGAAAAATACAGAAAGTATGCAGTATTGATTCCAATCATCGAGATCTCGGGAACCAAGTATCTATTATTTGAAAAAAGATCCAATAAGTTAAGACGTCAGCCGGGAGAAATCTGTTTTCCGGGAGGCAAGCTTGAACCAGGAGAATCTTTGCAGGAATGTGCAGTGCGTGAAACCGTGGAGGAATTACAAATACTTCCCACGCAAATAGAGGTATTAGGTCCTGGAGATATCTATCTATCGCCGTTTAATTTAATGATCCATCCTTATATCGGAGTAATTAAAGACTATCAGGACACCTTTGGTACCGATGAGGTAGATGAAATTATAAAAGTGCCCTTGGATTTTTTTCGAGAGCACCCGCCGGAGAAATATGAGAGTAAATTAGTTCATCAATTGCCGGAGGATTTCCCATATGAATGGATTCAGGGTGGAAGAGAATATCCTTGGGCAAAAGGTTCTCATGATATCTTGTTTTACCGGTATGAAAATTGGACGATCTGGGGGATGACAGCTCTAATGCTTAAGTCTGCTGTTGATTTGATGAAGGCGTATGAGATAATATAGAATAATTTTAGAATAAAGCAGGTAAGCATTTTATCATAAGATTTATTGTGTGGTATATAGAAGAAGGTGTCGCAAAATAGCTATAGATAGCTATTTTGCGGCACCTTCTTTGTGTTCTTTTTTGTTTAAATATCTCGGAAAGAAATATTATCGGTTTTTTTCATGCTAGGGGTCTGATATTTGTATTATTATTTATACCAATGTTCTTTATAATTAGAATAATTAGGTGAAGATCGACGAGCAGTCTACCGTGTTTTATTTAAGATAAGGTGCGAAAAGTAATATACATGAGGCAACAATAAATGGAGGGAATAAGCATGGCGCATTGTTATTTGATAAATTTGAAATCACCTGAGGAGACCTGGACTGATGAAGGTGCTGCTCTTTTATGGGAAAAGCTGAAGAATGCAAAAGAATATATTATCTATGAGAACCATACGGCAGTGGGAAGAACCTGTTATACGGATTATACTTTTACCGGATGGGAACACAATCAAACCTATGAAGTATCCATAGCTGCAGTTATGGAGGATGATAAAACCTTAAAAAGTAATGTGGTTTCAATAAGTACAAAGCCCTTACCGGAAATATTTGATATCAGCGAGTACGGTGCGGTAGGAGACGGAAGAACCCTGAATACAAAAGCCATTCAGAGCGCAATTGACCATTGTACTCCGGGCGGTAAAGTGCTCGTTCCTAAAGGGATATTCGTAACAGGAGCACTTTATCTGAAAAGTGATATTACTTTATATATTGAAGAAGAAGGAAAGCTGTTAGGCAGTGATAATCTAGAGGATTTTCCGATCCTGCAATATCGCTTTGAGGGATTGGAAACAGAATGCTATGCCAGCTTAATCAATACAAATGAGGCAGTAAGGCTCAATAATATTATTATAGCTGGGAGAGGTGTTATCGATGCAAATGGAAGCTTGTTAAGAAAAAAAGAATTGATAGAAAAGAAAGGAAAGCCTGGAAGGGCAATCTGTTTAAGGAATGTGGACAGGGTATATTTACAGGACATTACAGTAAGGCAAAGCCCGGCTTGGTGTGTGCATACTATCTATTGCAATCATGTCAGCCTGAATCATGTAGAAATTCATACAAAGTATGATGAACACGGAAACAAATATGAAGGTATGGAGAATGGGGATGGTTTTGACCCGGATTCCTGCAGTTATGTGAATGTATTCAATAGCATGATTGCCAGTGAGGACGACTGTATCGCAATAAAATCCGGAAGAGATAAGGAAGGAAGAGAGGTAGGTATTCCAGCGGAATATATACGTGTCACGAACTGCAGATTTAAAAGTGGCTTTGGAGTTGCAGTAGGGAGTGAAATGGCGGGAAGTGTCAGAAATGTATTGGTTCAGGATTGTACCTTTGAAAATGTATACAGTGCCGTGAGTATTAAAGCACCCAGAGGCAGGGGCGGTATCATAGAAAATATTCGGTATGAGGATCTAACCCAATATTATCATAATGACGGACACAAGGATTGTAAATGGTTTCGTGGAGCCATTTATATTGATATGTTTTATAGCCAGGATGCGTTTGACCTTATAACTCCGAAGGCAGTAAATGACGGGACTTCTACGATACGTAATGTTTTGATGAAGAATATATCGGTAGAAACTGTCGCCGGGAATGCTGTTTATCTAGCCGGATTACCGGAAAGCTTTCTTCAGGATATTACCTTTGAGAATATACATGGCATCGGAAAATATGGTATGAAGGCTTATAATGTGAAAAATCTAATACTGAAGAATGTGGTTGTAACTGCTAATGAGGAGGAAGATGATATCTTATTTAATGTAAGTAGCGAGAGAAAAGTGGATAGAAAATGATGGATATATAGAGTTTACAAAGTTAGTCTTATTCGAAGGAGAAAGGATTATAATGAAATTTGGGGAGAAGATATCAATCAAAAAAGGTGAGCTGGTGTCAGTTAAGAAAAGCAAGCTAAAACGCAGTAAGATTAAGGATAAGGCATTAGCAGAAAGTCGTTTTTCCTTAACAATTCGAGTAAAAATGATAGCAGCCTTTGTAGTACCGATCGCATTTATAATCTTCCTAGGTGTCGCATCATATGAAAAAGCAGCAGAAGGTATTTGTAATAGTTATGAAAATTCGGCAGAGCAGACAATAAATGCGACTGCCCAATATATTCAGTTTGGAGTAGATTCCATAGAAGCGCTATCAACCCAGTATATGGTAGATGATACGTTATTAAAGTATTTATATAATTATAGTAATGATAAAGTGGAGAACACTCAGAATAGGCGATTACTCAATAGCTCCTTTTCGGCAAAGGAAATTACGGATAAATTTATATCCGGCATCTCCATATTTTCTGAGGAGGTCGCAGCGATAACCACAGTAACGTCTGTTCGGGATAATATTTATGAAGGCTTCTTGGAGACAGAGACTGGTAAAAGAATCAGCGAATCCAAGGATGTATTCTGGATTGGAACTGACGCCTTCCTGGATGAGAATATGGGAGTCGAGACCGATAGCTATTCACTTCGGATGGTAAGAAAAATCCAATCTGCAGAGGCATTGATTGTTATTGACATGGATGAAGAGACGATTCAGGAGATCCTTAATGGTATGGGGTTTGAGGAGAATGGTATCATCGGCTTTGTCACAGCGGATGGAAAAGAAATAATATCCGGAAATCAAGTAGCTAGCACTGAGAAAGCCTTCTTTGACAAGGAGTTCTATAAGAGTTCATATAAAAAATCCGAATCCGGTAATGCATTCTATGTGGATTATCATGGAGAAGATCATCTGTTTATTTATTCAAAAATCGGTAATACAGGCGCAATGATCTGTGCACTGATACCAAAGAGCAGGATTGTGAGTCAGGCAGATAGTATCAGGGAGCTAACCGTCATCATAGTTATTATTGCATGTATCATTGCTATTATAATCGGATTATATATATCAACCGGAATTGACAGAACCATCAGGTACATTATATCAAAGCTGAAAAAGGGTGCAGAGGGCGATTTATCCGTTCAATTTATAACAAAACGAAAAGATGAATTTTTAGTATTGATTTCTGAAATAAATAACACCTTCTCCCACATGAAAGAGCTAATAATTCAAGTTAAGAGGATGAGTTCCGGCGTAGCAGCAGCTGCGGTTAGAATATCAAATACCTCGGAGGTGTTCTCCGGAACTACCCAGGATATATCAAATGCAATGAATGAAATTGAGCAAGGAATTATGCAGCAGGCGAAGGATGCGGAAGAATGCCTTCATCAAATGGATCTCTTATCTCAAAAAATAGTACAGATGAGTGAGAATATGAATAAGATTGGAAGAATTGGTGAAGGAACGAAAGAGTTGATTCAAAAAGGATCTGAGGTAACAGAGAATCTTACGAGTCAAACCAAGTCCACTATAGGGATTACAACGGAGATTGTTAATGGAATTAAAAAATTGGATGAGAAAGCAAAGTCAATTGGAGCCATTGTTAAGGTTATAAGCGATATCTCCAGCCAGACAAATCTTCTCTCCTTAAATGCATCCATCGAAGCAGCGAGAGCGGGTCAAGCAGGAAAAGGCTTTGCTGTAGTTGCAGATGAAATAAGAATATTATCAGACCAGACAAAGCATTCCGCATATGATATTCAATCCATTATCAAAGATATTCAGGGTGAGGCGGATAATCTGTCAACAGCAACAAAAACTGCGGAGGAGGTACTGATACTTCAGGATACAGCGGTGAAGAATACGACAGACTTTTATGAAAGCATCAATGAAAGTGTTGATGATTTAATGCTTCAAGTAAAGTATGTGATAGATAATCTAAATAATATCGAAGAGTCAAGAGTAAATACGTTAGGTGCAGTCGGAAATATATCCGCGGTTCTGGAAGAAATCGCCTCATCAACTAATAATATTAACCAGATTTCCAATCATCAGATGAATTCTGTAGGTGAATTAAATCAGGCAGCATTTCAACTAAATCAGTGCTCGGAGGACTTAAACTATGCTGTTCAAAGATTTAAGGTTTAGTAATTTTTATTATCATATATCCTTTCAAAAGTCTCAGGCACAGGATATACGTAAGATGTAAGTTCTTACATTTTTTTGTAATTATAATTGCTCTAAATTTAAAAAAAGATATTATTTTGGTATATTATTTTTTACTTTTAAAATATGATTTGATTTAGTAAAGTATAATAAATCCAAGTAAAGTGCTGGATTTTATCAGATGAGATTTGCTTGACATATAGCATTAAAAGAATTAAAGTGTAAATGTAAATACTTACATTTAATTGAGGCGGTTTATGCCTTTATGGAATTTTTTAACTAATATATTTAATTATGAGGTACAAGGATGGAGTTATTAACAAAACGTATTTCAAATCCCATAGAACGGCCCATCAAGGTAGTTCAATTCGGTGAGGGCAATTTTTTAAGGGCCTTCGTAGATTATATGATTGATGTAGCAAATGAAAAGGATTTATTTGACGGGAGTATCGTCATATTAAAACCCATAGAATTCGGAAGTCTGGAGCAGTTTCATAAACAGGAATGTCAATATACATTAACCCTGAGGGGAATACAGGAGGGCAGGGAGGTAGTAACAAATCGAATTATTTCTTCTGTCCGGGATGCAGTCAGCGTCTATGAGGATTATGATAAATTTATACAGCTGGCAAAAATTGAAACCTTACGTTTCGTTGTATCAAATACGACAGAGGCAGGAATTACATATGACAGCAGGGATAACTTTGCTGCAAAGCCGCCTAAGACATATCCCGCAAAATTAACAAAATTCTTATTTGAAAGGTATCAAAGCTTTTTCGGGGTACTAGACAAGGGCTTAATTATTCTGCCGGTAGAGTTAATTGATGATAACGGTTCTGCTCTGAAGGCGTGCGTATTAAAATATACAGAGCTTTGGAATCTTGAGAATGGATTTATTACCTGGTTAGTGGAGGCATGCATCTTCTGCAATACCTTGGTGGATCGGATTGTCACCGGATATCCGAAGGAAGAGGCCGAGGAATTGTGCCAACAGTTTGGATACCGGGATGATCTGCTGGTAACAGCCGAGCCTTTTGGTCTGTGGGTAATTGAAAGTGAGAAGGATATCAGCGCAGAGCTGCCTCTTGAAAGGTGTGGTCTTCCCGTGATATTTACGAATAATCAGAAGCCTTATAAGCAGAGAAAGGTCAGAATCTTAAACGGTGCCCACACGTCCTTTGTTTTAGCCTCCTATCTGTCTGGAAATGAATCTGTTCTGGAATCCATGCAGGATGACACGGTACGAACATTCATGACAGCTACAATATACGAAGAAGTAATACCTACCCTTACGCTTTCAAAGGAAGAGCTGATTGATTTTGCAAATTCGGTGATTGAACGATTCGAGAACCCGTTTATTAAGCATGCCTTGTTATCCATATCTCTGAATTCGGTTTCGAAATGGAAAGCTCGCTGTCTTCCGAGCTTAATTAATTTCATAGAACTATATGGAGAGTTACCAAAGCATCTGGTATTTTCAATTGCTGCTTTAATGAGTTTTTACAGCGGAACGGAGTTGAAGGAGGATTGTCTGATCGGGATGAGGGATGGTGAGCCTTATTGTATTAAGGATGACAGAGAAGTATTAGAGTTTTTTGCCTCAGCTTGCAATAGGAAGGTGGAACAGTTTGTACAGGCATATTTAAGTAATGAGAGCTTCCATGGGCAGGATTTAACGGCACTTCCGGGATTATCCGAAAGAGTAACCGAGTATCTGGGATGGATTCGTGATAATGGAATGAGAAAAGCGTTGGAGATGTTGGGGTAAAAGGAGACGCTGCTATACATCGATAAATAGGAAGAGAGGAAAAATTGATATGAAGATGACATTAAGATGGTTTGGTTCCAAGTTTGATACGGTTACCTTGGGACAAATTCGCCAAATCCCCGGAGTTACGGGAGTGATTACAACTTTATATGATACGGCACCCGGAGAGGTCTGGAGCCGGGAGAAAATCCGTGGGATGAAGGAAGAGGTCACGGCGGCAGGGCTTGAGGTTACAGGAATTGAAAGTGTGAATGTCCATGAGGCAATTAAGCTTGGGAGCGAAGACAGGGAACTGTATATTAATAATTATATTGAGACTCTGGAGAACCTGGGAAAGGAAGATATCCACCTGGTATGCTATAATTTTATGCCGGTTTTCGACTGGACCAGATCTGAGCTTGCGCGTGTAAGACCGGATGGCTCTACTGTTCTGGCATATTCCCAGGAAGCGGTGGATGCTCTGGAGCCGGAGAAGATGTTTGAGTCCATAGCAGGGGATGCCAACGGGGCTGTTATGCCTGGCTGGGAGCCAGAGAGAATGAAGCATGTAAAAGAGCTATTTGAACTGTATAAGG
The DNA here is from genome assembly GCA_029239235.1 of Herbinix sp. GTDB lineage: Bacteria > Bacillota > Clostridia > Lachnospirales > Lachnospiraceae > Mobilitalea. The sequence goes on along the minus strand of JAQZBD010000150.1, from coordinate 1,443 downwards.
ATATAGATGAAGAGAAATTGTTTGAAAACCTGAAATATTTCCTGGATAGAATTATGCCGGTCTGCGATAAGTACGATATCAACATGGCGATTCATCCCGATGACCCGGCTTGGAATGTATTCGGGCTTCCCAGAATTATTAAGAATAAGAAAAATATCCTGAGAATGATGGAGATGGTGGATAATCCCCACAACGGCGTGACCTTCTGCTCAGGTTCCTACGGAACCAATCTGGAAAACGATCTTCCGGATATGATTCGTGGTCTGAAAGGAAGAATTCATTTTGCACATGTTCGTAATCTAAAATTTAATTCACCCAGTGATTTTGAAGAGTCGGCACACCTGTCTTCGGATGGAACCTTTGATATGTATGAGATTATGAAGGCGCTGTATGAAATCGGCTTTGAAGGACCGATTCGTCCGGATCATGGGCGTATGATTTGGGGCGAAGTAGCAATGCCGGGTTATGGGCTTTATGACAGAGCGCTGGGAGCGACTTATCTGAACGGCCTGTGGGAAGCGATTGAGAAAGGGGCACAAAGACGTGAAATTAAATAAGCAGGGGCTTGCGGATATAGAGCAGTGGAAGGCAGCAGGTTATTCAATTCCTGAATACGACAGAGAAGAAGTGGCTGAAAAGACAAAAGAAAATCCTCATTGGATACATTTTGGGGCAGGCAACATCTTCCGTGCCTTTCAGGCCAATGTAGTGCAAAATCTTCTAAATCAAGGGATTTTGGATCGCGGTTTGATTGTAGCAGAAGGCTTTGACTATGAAATCGTGGAGAAGATGAATCGCCCTCATGATGATTATAGCATACTGGTCACCTTGAAAGCCGATGGAACCATAGAAAAGACGGTTGTTGGAAGTGTAGTTGAATCCCTCACCTTGGACGCGGATAATGATATAGATTATAATCGTCTGAAGGAGATATTTATCAAGGATTCCCTTCAGATGGCCAGCTTTACCATTACAGAGAAGGGATACAGCCTTGTGACAGGGAAGGGTGAGCTAATTCCGGAAGTTGAAGAAGACTTTCGGAAAGGACCTTTAAAGCCAAGGAGCTATATCGGCAAGATAGCAGCACTTTTACATGCCCGCTTCAAGGCAGGGGAAAAGCCAATTGCCCTAGTAAGTATGGACAATTGCTCCCACAATGGCGACAAATTGTATGAGGCAGTCCATACTTTTGCTGAAAAATGGGAAGAGAACCAGCTAGTGGATGCTGAATTTCAAGCATATATAAATTCAGATAAGGTGACATTTCCGTGGAGCATGATTGATAAGATCACCCCCCGCCCGGATGCATCCGTGGAGAAAATCCTGAAAAATGACGGTGTTGAAGAGCTGGAGCCGGTGATTACAGGAAAGAATACCTATGTAGCACCCTTTGTGAATGCGGAGGAGTGTGAGTATCTGGTAATTGAAGATGCATTTCCAAAC
>JAQZBD010000149.1 GCA_029239235.1 Herbinix sp. | reverse complement strand
AAGGTGCTGATCCCGATTGCTAAGCCTGGGGTTGTGGTTTGTGGAGTCTTTTCCTTCTTATATGGCTGGGGAGATTTGGCTTATGGTATGACGTTCATTCTAGATCAGGAAAAAAGACCAATCACCGCCGGGATCTTTAATTTTATAGGACAATATGGAACGAAATGGAGTTACCTGACGGCTTTTGCAGTGGTAACGATTATTCCGGTAGCATTAATTTTCATTTTAATGCAGAAGTACATTATAAGCGGTATGACAAGCGGTGCGGTGAAAGGATAAACGGTGAAAGAAATAAAATGAAGGAACGAAGGGAAGACCGGGGCCTTGCCTGCACCTTTATGACGAGATGTGCAGTAAGAGACATGGACACAAACATGGGAGGATGCTTATGCTGATAAGAGAAGGTAATAAATTGCGATTTCACTATGATGCAGAAGAATTATGGATTGAGCCCTGGGGCAAAAATGCGCTCCGAATCAGAGCAGCGAAAAATGATAAAATACCTGAGGAAAACTGGGCATTGCTTGAGACAGTACCACAGGATGCAGTGATTGAAATAAAGGAAGATAGTGCTTCGTTACAAAACGGAAAAATAAAAGCAGTAATCTCACGCTTTGGTAAAATAATGATTTTTAACCAAAAGGGAGAGCTTTTAATCGAGGAATACAGCAGAAGCAGGAGAGATGTGCTGGATCCCAAATGCAGTGCGATTGAGGTTGAGGCCAGGGAATTCAGGCCTATCGTAGGCGGAGACTATCATCTGACCTGGAGACTGGAATCCATACATACCGATGAGAAAATTTATGGAATGGGTCAGTATCAGCAGCCATATCTGGATTTAAAAGGAATGGATTTGGAACTGGCACAAAGAAATTCTCAGGCCAGTGTGCCATTTGCATTATCCTCCAAAGGCTATGGGCTGCTCTGGAACAACCCGGGAGTTGGAAGGGCTGTGTTTGGTAAGAATGTTATGAGCTTTGAGGCATATGCTACCCAGGGGTTGGATTGTTGGATTGTGGCAGGGGATACGCCGGCTGAAATAGAGGAAGGTTATGCGGGGGTTACCGGTAGGGTACCGATGATGCCAGAGTATGGTTTGGGCTTTTGGCAGTGCAAGCTCAGGTACCAGACACAGGAAGAGTTGCTGGAGGTAGCCCGTGAGTATAAAAGACGCGGAGTTCCCCTTGATGTGATTGTTGTAGATTTCTTTCATTGGCCGAAGCAGGGGGAATGGAAGTTTGATCCTGTCTATTGGCCGGATCCTGCGGCTATGGTGAAAGAACTTAAAGCTTTGGGGATCGAACTGATGGTATCCATATGGCCTACGGTAGATAAGACCTGCGAAAATTATGATGAAATGCTGCAAAAGGGATATTTGGTCAGAACGGAACGAGGCTTCAGAGCCGGCATGGATTTTCAGGGTGTTACCATACACCTTGATACAACAAATCCAAAGGCTAGGGAATACGTCTGGGAAAAAGTAAAAAAGAATTATTATGATTTGGGTATTCAGATCTTCTGGCTGGACGAAGCAGAGCCAGAGTATTCGGTGTATGATTTTGATAATTACAGATATTACGCAGGAAGCAATCTGCAGATCGGTAATTTATATCCACGAATGTATGCTCAGGCTTTCTATGAAGGAATGGAACGGGAAGAGCAGAAAAATATTGTCAATTTACTGCGGTGTGCCTGGGCCGGCAGCCAAAGATACGGCGCTCTGGTTTGGTCAGGAGACATTGCTTCCAGCTTTGAGAGCTTGCGCAATCAACTTGTTGCAGGTCTTAATATGGGAATTGCCGGTATTCCCTGGTGGACCACCGATATAGGAGGTTTTCATGGAGGGGATCCTGAAGAGGAGAATTTTCGGGAGTTATTGATCCGTTGGTTTCAATGGGCGGCCTTTTGCCCGGTTATGCGACTTCATGGCGACAGGGAACCAAGACAGCCACAGGTAGGTACTACCGGAGGTGCAACCTGCTGTTCCGGCGCTCCTAATGAGATATGGAGCTATGGAGAGAAGGTTTATGATATTTGTGTTAAATATATTAATATCAGGGAAAAATTGCGTGATTACACAAGAGCAGCGATGAAAGAAGCGCATGAAAAGGGAACCCCTGTAATGAGAACCATGTTTTACGAGTTCCCCGAGGATGAAAAATGCTGGGAGATTACGGATGAATATATGTATGGCAACCGGTATCTGGTAGCACCAGTGCTTTATGCAGGCATCAAGGAGCGCAGCGTATATTTACCCAAAGGATATAGTTGGAAAGAGCTGGAAAGCAATTCAATCTATCCGGGAGGTGAGATAATCAAAATACAGCTAACGATAGAGTCTATACCAGTATTTGAAAGATGTTCGGGAGATGAAATTTTATGAGAATAGATGATATAAATGAAATCGAGTTAAAGCAGGTGAAAATTAATGATGGGTTCTGGTCGGCCAGACAAAAGCTGATTACAGAGGTCGTAATACCTTATCAGGAAAGTATTTTGGAGGATAAGGTTCCGGGAGTGGAGAAAAGCCATGCATTTGCAAACTTTCGGATTGCAGCAGGGCTGGAGGAAGGTGAATTTTATGGAATGGTTTTTCAGGACAGCGATGTTGCGAAGTGGCTGGAGGCAGTTGCATATTCCCTGTGTATCAAACCGGATGAGGACTTGGAAAGAAGAGCAGATGAAATCATTGATATCATTTCAAAGGCGCAGCAGCCGGACGGATATTTAAATACCTATTTCACGATGAAAGCCCCTGAGAAGAGATGGACTAATTTGCATGAATGCCATGAGCTGTATTGCGCCGGGCATATGATGGAGGCTGCGGCCGCTTACTATAAGGCGACGGGAAAGGACACACTTCTGCAGGTAATGGAGCGGATGTCAGACCACATTGAAAACCGTTTTATCTCTGAAAAAAGAGAAGGTATCCCAGGTCATCAGGAAATTGAAATTGGTTTAATGAAGCTCTATCATGCCACCGGAAAGGAAAAATTCTTAAAGCTTGCATTACATTTTATTGATGAAAGGGGTAAGGATCCGGAGTACTTTATCCGCGAAAATAACAACAGGGGATGGAAGCATGAAATCCTGGATCCTTACAATACGAAATATAATCAAAGCTTTGCCCCGGTAAGAGAGCAGAAGGCAGCACAAGGACACAGTGTAAGAGCCGTCTATATGTATACCGCAATGGCTGATCTGGCAAAAGCGGCAGAGGATGACGGGTTATGGAAGGCTTGCGAAGCCATCTGGGACAATATGGTTAATAAAAAAATGTACATTACTGGTGGAATAGGCTCCTCTGCGGAGGGGGAAGCATTTACCGTCGACTATGATTTGCCGAACGATTCGGTCTATGCGGAAACCTGTGCCAGTGTAGGCTTAATATTCTTTGCCAAGAAAATGCTTGACCTTAATCCGTCCAATCAATATGCGGATATTATGGAACGTGCGCTTTATAACGGGGTAATCAGCGGAATGCAATTGGATGGAAAAAGGTTTTTCTACGTAAATCCTCTGGAGGTTAACCCGGGAATATCGGGGGAATTATTCGGCTTTAAGCATGTTCTCCCGGAAAGGCCGGCTTGGTATCAATGTGCCTGCTGTCCTCCCAATGTTGCACGGTTGTTAACCTCTCTTGGACAGTATGCATGGTCGGAAGGAAGGGATACGATATATTCGCATTTGAGCATCGGCGGCAGGGCAGAGTTTCGTGCTGCAAGGATATCTGTGGATTCGAAGAGTCCCTGGGAGGGAAATGTGACTTATTGGATAGAACCGACCCAAACTGGGAAAGAATTCACACTTTCCGTACGGGTTCCCTCTTATGCTAAAAATGCAGTATTCTATCTCAACGGAAGAAAGCTGGAGGATCAGCAGGATATCAGGTTGGGGTATTATTATTTCAAGAGAATATGGAGATCAGGGGATACCTTGCAGCTGAAGTATGATATGGAGGTGCGCAGGGTTCATGCAAATACCCTGGTGAGAGAGAACATTGGGTGCGTAGCTCTCCTGAGGGGACCCATCGTCTATTGCTTTGAGGAAAGGGATAATGGTAAAAATCTTCAGGAGCTTTGGACCCGGAAGAAGGACACCATTGAAGCAGGTGACTATGAGCCGGAGGTTCTTAATGGTATTGTGCGCCTGAAAATGAAGGGTTTAAGAATTTTTGCAAATGATGAGCTGTATTTTGAAGGAGAATTCAGGCAGCAGGAGGTAGAAATGACGGCAATTCCGTATTATGCGTGGGGAAACCGTGGCTTAAATCAAATGCGTGTCTGGATGCATGAATATTAGAAGCAGGATTCAATTTGCAATTTAAGAGAAACAGATATAGCAGGATATTATGCCATGTTCACTGTAGGGAAGCTGGTAAATATCCTGCTTTTTCTAATGCAGCCCTCCTAAACCTATAGGAATAAAAGGCGAACAAGCCTTTCTGTTTATACGCTGATTAATTCATCCTCATGCATCATATAATCCACCAATACGTATACTCCTGCCCACATGGCAGCCGGATACTCGTCTGAACAAGCAAAGATTTGCGGAGCTATCTTATAAAAAGGAGTTATTTTTCCGATTACCTTGGAGCAATCCGTAATTAGTACGCTGTAATCCGTTTGTCTTTCTGCTTCCCATTCGCCAAAAGGAGTTTTAAGAATAAGGCGTTCTACCTGGGGTGGATTGATTCTTCCCAGGTGCCCGGCATCTTTTGCAAAAATTAAATCAGCACTAATATAGGGATCAGACTTGTCATAAAGTATGTATTTTCTGTTGGCGGCTCGGTTCCAGCTATCCTTTGCGGCTTCGAAGTCGATAATTGAGGTATGATAAAGTATTTCATTATTTGTTGAAATAAGCTTTGTGGGACTGAAAACAGATTCCTTTTTTATGGTCACAACTGTATTTCCATCATCATTTTTTACCTTTACGCCGGTTAAAGTACTTGCAAATTTCAACATCATATATTATCCTCATCCTCCTCGATCAATAAATAGTTATCAGGGATTGCCACTATTCTTTTCCGCACGGCAAAGTACCGGAATAAGCCATAAAAAAGAATAAGCGGACTAATCATTAATAAGATAATTCCAAATATTATAATGGTGGGTTCATCTATAACTTTGATGCAGACAATCGCACTTCCTACCGTTGCAATTGCGGTACGTACGAAGGATAATAAGGTTCGTTCATTTGCAAGCAGCGTTCTGTCTCTTGCTAGGTAATCCCGCAAAATAACCTTTTCCGGTTCTACGTGGTATAATTTCATAATTAAGCTAAGTATCCGAGAATGTTCCAAAACCGGATAGTACATCGAATACTCCTTTCCTCCTTCCTGTCTTTTCGTTTATTTCAGAAACTAATTGTAGTTCTTGTAAATATATTTGTAAAATACTATAATTAATTAAAGTTTATAAGATTTTCTGATAAGGAGCCGGCACATGACGATTCGACATCTTAAAATATTTGTTGCTATTTATGAAACTGGAAGCACCACGGAGGCGAGCAAAAAATTACGGATTGCCCAACCCTCTATAAGCTTTGCGCTTTCGGAGCTGGAAAAGCATTATGGGGTACAGCTTTTTGAACGTTTGGCAAAACGACTGCGCATTACGGACGAAGGGGAGTATCTTTATCAATATGCCCGGCATGTGATTGATTTGTTTGATGATATGGAGGAAAATGCCTGTAAATTAAGTAAGGAAAGCTCTATCCGCATCGGTTCCAGCATTACCATCGGTAATCACCTGCTAACCCAATATGTAAAGCAATTTCGTACAAAATACCCAGAGGTGAAAACCACTGTATATATTGACAATACCAGTATGATTGAAAAAATGATCTTGGCTAGCCGTATTGATATTGGATTAATCGAAGGAAAGGCAAATAGCCAGTATATTATTTCTCAGCCTTTTATGGGTAATGAGCTGGTAATGATTTGTAGTCCGCAGCATGCTTATGCAAGATATCAGTCAATCCTACCCGAAGTTCTATCAGCGGAAGAATTTATTCTGCGGGAAGAGGGCAGCGCTGTAAGAGACATTTTTGAAGGATTGATGCGTGCAAAAAAAATACCCATTCAAATAATCTGGGAAAGTGTCAGTACACAAGCCATAATAAATGCCGTCAATGAGAATCTGGGTGTTTCAGTACTTCCTTATGGTATTGTAAAAAGAGCTTTAGAAAGGGAGCGGATTGCAATCGTTAAAATAGAAGGACTCTTCCTTGATGCAGATTTTAATATAATATACCATCAGAATAAATTGCTGAATCCGGCTTTAGTTAATTTCATGGAATTATGTAAACAATTAAGCCATCAAAACTAAAAAGACAAAGGAAGAGGAAAGCAGAACTGCTGAATAGAACCCGGGTAACGCCCCTGATTTTCTATGTATTAGAGATATCATATTTCTAATTTATATTTATTTTAGTTAATTTTAATATTTTCTTCAAAAATATATTGACTTATTTGAGCTTTATTGATAAAATGTGATTGTAAAGAAAATATTGAATGGATTGTTACTGATTAGCAGGCAAGACCAAATTTTATGGAATATATGTTTCATAAAGTTTGGTTTTTTTTTATCTTTTTTTGGAAGTATAATCTTAGTTTGTATTTTGGGGTGATAATGATGCAGGTGGAACGAGTTATCAATAATAATGTGGTCAGCGCCTACGATAAGGGTAAAGAAGTGCTGATTATGGGAAAAGGTGTTGGATTTCAAGCGAAGAAAGGCAAAGAAGTCGATCAGAAGCTCATTGAAAAAATTTTCTATCTGGAAACACAGACAGAAGTTGACAGGTTTAAAGATCTGCTTACTAATTTGCCGTTGGAGCATATTCAGCTGTCAAACGAGATTATAACCTATGCGGATAAAGTACTGAATCGTAAGCTTAACCCAAATGTTTATATCACCCTAACGGATCATATTAATTTTGCCATTGAACGGTATCATCAGGGGATGATTTTTGACAATCCGCTGCTTTGGGATGTTCAGAGATTATATCGTCAGGAATACCTGATTGGCGAATATGCCGTAGCATTAATTGAACAACGGATCAAATTACAGCTCCCGGTTGACGAAGCAGCTTCCATAGCACTTCATATTGTAAATGCAGAATATAACAACCGGATGAGCGAAACCATGAGTATTACAAGAATGATCCCTCAGCTGGTTCACATAGTAGAAACAGTATTCGGTGTCATACAGGAGGAACACTCTTTGCAGTATGGCAGATTTGTTACAGAGCTGAAGAATTTAATACAAAGGATAATGAATAGGGAACAGGAAGATAATATCGACCAGAAATTTAAAGATATGGTAAAGGAATTGTATCCGGAAGAATATGCGTGCAGTGAAAAAATAATAGAACACTTGAAGGACTATTTTCCGGAAGGAAATGCGAAAGAGGAGCAGGCAATGCTGTCGATTCAAATACGACGCTTTATCCTTGGTAGCAGAGCAATGGAATAGGAGGAAATTATGTTTAATAAATTAAAGGAACAATTGGGGTTAGGCTCAAAGGATAAAGAAATCCTAATTCTTTCCCCGATAAAGGGAGAAGCATGCTCCTTGGAGGAAGTAAAGGATCCTGTATTTAGTGAAAAAATCATGGGTGAGGGGTTGGCAATTAAGCCTTTGGCAGGAAGAGTAGTTGCTCCTGTGGATGGAACCATTGGATTGATCATTGGAACTAAGCATGCGGTCAGCATAGTATCAGAGCAGGGAACGGAAATATTAATTCATGTTGGACTAGATACAGTGAAGCTTAATGGAGAATTCTATCATGCTTTTGTTAATACGGGAGATAAAGTAAAAGCAGGTGACTTACTACTGGAGTTTGACATGGAGCAGATTAAGGCATCAGGATATGATGTAATTACACCCGTAGTAATCTGTAATACCTCTGAGTACTCTGTTATTACTCCGGTTATAGGAGTAATGGTAGAAGAATTAGATAGAGTGGTAGCGATTAAAAAGTAACTGCTTATTAGCGAATTCAGATACAAACTGTGATAAACACAAGAAGGAGAAATGAGATGAAAGAAATTAAGTATGTAATTAAAGATGAGCTGGGTATCCACGCCAGACCAGCAGGCTTATTGGTTAAGGAGGCGAGGAGATTTCAAAGTGAAATAATTTTAAAAAAAGACAATACCAGTGTAGATGCCAAAAGCATACTTAGAATTATGGGTCTGGGAGCAAAAAAAGGGGATGAAATTACGATGACCTTTCATGGCGCGGATGAAGCAGAGGCTTCAACTTCAATTAAGGCTTTTTTAGCAGCAAATCTATAAAAGTAAAATTAGCTGTAGAATCTACAGCATAATAAAAAAGGAGGAGTTATTTCTATGATGAAGTTTTTTCAAAGACTGGGTAAATCATTAATGCTTCCAGTAGCATGCTTACCAGTAGCCGGTATTATGATGGGTATTGGTTACTGGATTGACCCGACCGGTTGGGGTGCCAACAGTGTTATCTCGGCATTCTTAATCAAGGCAGGAGCTGCAATCATCGATCATATTGCATTACTTTTTGCTATTGGTGTTGCGGTTGGTATGTCCGATGATAATGATGGTACAGCAGGTCTGGCAGGTCTTGTTTCCTGGTTAATGTTCACAACCTTACTATCTAGTGGTGCAGTGGCTATGTTTACCGGTACTGATGCTAATCCGGCTTTTGCTAAGATTGAAAATGCATTTATTGGTATTCTTGCAGGTCTTATTGCATCTTACTGCTATAATCACTTCAAGAGTATTAAGCTGCCGGCTTACCTGGGATTCTTTAGCGGTAAACGATTTGTTGCAATCGTAACAGCAGGAATTACCATGGTTGCTAGTGTTATCTTATTTTTCATCTGGCCAGTGGTTTACAGTGGTCTGGTAACATTTGGTTCAGGAATTGTTGGTTCGGGAGCAATCGGAGCAGGTATATATGGCTTCCTTAACAGATTATTAATCCCATTGGGCTTACATCATGCTTTAAACAGTGTATTCTGGTTTGACGTTGCTAATATCAACGATTTAAGTAACTTCTGGTCAGGCGAAGGAACCTTAGGTCAGACTGGTATGTACATGGCTGGATTCTTCCCCGTAATGATGTTTGGTTTGCCAGGTGCAGCTTTAGCTATGTACCATACAGCAAAAACAAAGAAAAAGAAGATCGCTGCTTCCTTACTTTTTGCAGCCGCTCTTTGCTCCTTCTTAACTGGTGTAACTGAGCCATTAGAATTCTCCTTCATGTTCTTAGCCCCTGTATTGTATATAGTACATGCGTTTTTAACCGGTATTTCCTGCTTTATCGTTGCACTATTACCTGCAAGAGCGGGCTTCAATTTCAGTGCCGGTTTAATTGACTTTGTTTTAAGTTTTAAAGCACCAATGGCACTCAATCCATTGCTTTTAATTCCTGTTGGACTCGTATTCTTTGTTGTTTATTATTTAATCTTCCGTTTCTTAATCACTAAATTTAATTTCATGACTCCTGGCAGAGAAGATGATGAAATTACAGAAGACGAGAAGCATGTATCCTTAAGTAATAGTGATTTCGCTGCAGTAGCTGCTGTTATTTTAGAGGGTCTTGGCGGAAAGAATAATATTACATCGCTGGATAACTGCATTACGAGACTTCGTGTTGAAATTAAGGATTATACTGCAGTTGATGAGAAGAAGATTAAATCCTCCGGAATTTCAGGTGTGGTTCGTCCGAACAAAACCAGTATTCAGGTTATAGTAGGTACTCAGGTTCAATTTGTTGCTGATGAATTGAAAAAAATGCTAAAATAATTTTCTACATAACA
>JAQZBD010000148.1 GCA_029239235.1 Herbinix sp. | reverse complement strand
GCAGCTTTTTTATCTCTTCAAGGTATATAGATAGAGGCACTGTAATTATTTAATACAGCATATGATCCGATCTTAATTAGGCTCAACTAATTTACGATATAATTAAAGCTTTCATATATTGAATTTTTATGCTTTAATTATAGATAATTCAAGAGAATTTATACATAAAAAACCAATAAAAAGAGAGGCTGCAATATGAAATTAAGAGATAGCTTTCACCCTTACGCAATAACTACAATTGTTTTTTGGTCATTGGCCTATGTACTGACTAGGCTGGCACTACAGCATTTTTCTGCCTTTTCACTTGGTTTTCTAAGATATTTTGCCGCGTCCGCTACCTTAGTAATCGTTGCAGTTCTAACTAGAATGAAGCTTCCGCATAAAGCTGATCTTCCTTTGTTCCTGGCAGCAGGAGCAGTTGGCTTCTTCGTTTATATGATTTCTTTTAATAAAGGTCAGGAGACTGTGACAGCCTCTACCGGAAGTATCATTATAACCACAGTACCGGTTATAACTGCACTGTTGGCTCGGTTTTTATATAAAGAAAAATTATATAAATTTCAATGGATAGCTATTGTAATTGAATTCGTAGGTGTGATTGTCTTAACTTTAATGGATGGTGTATTCTCTATTAATATTGGACTGCTTTGGTTATTCCTTGCGGCGTTATCGTTGAGTATCTATAACCTTTTACAGCGTAAACTAACAAAAGTGTATACTGCATTGCAGACTTCTGCCTTTAGTATTTTCTTTGGTACCATATTACTTGCTGTATTTCTTCCTGCTTCTGTAAAAGAAGCTTCAAGTGCTCCGGCAATTCAATTTGCTTATATTGCTGTATTAGGTATATTTTCAAGCGCAATCGCCTATGTTGCATGGTCAAAAGCCTTTGCAAAGGCAAAACAAACATCGCAGGTCAGTAACTACATGTTTGTTACTCCTTTTTTAACAACTATCTTAGGGTTTTTGATTGCTGATGAGGTTCCGAGTCGGGCGACATTGATGGGCGGGGCAATTATTATTATTGGCGTACTTGTTTTTAATTTTGGAGGAAAGATTTGCTTTGGAGGATTGAAAAGTGAAAGTTAAGGAAGCTATTGAACAATGCAGGCAGTCCGGGCTGATTGGAATTGAATTAATAGAATATGCGCAAAGACTGGTTTGTTTAAATATGAATTATTCATATTTAAATTCTTTTGACCCTCCAAGTAAAGCATTTGAAAAAGGGTATGGTTATTGCTGGCAGCAGGCAAGTGTTTTGAATTATATTCTAAAAAAATTGGGTATTGAAAGCAAATTGGTTTATTCGACTCAAAATATATTTCCGGAAAAAATATATAATGGAGTCATAGTAAAGGAACATATATCAGGTCATGTTTGGTGTAAAGTACGCTATGAGGGTAAAGAAGGGGATGTCTGTCCAGGGAATATTAACAACCGATTTGAAAAAGTGCATTTTAAACTGATATCAAAAATTCGAACATGGAATGTCCTTGTCTGCTTCTTTTCATACTGGGGATCAGCGGTAGTGAATTATAAAAGATTCACTGAGATTAAAAGACAAAGTAGAACCAGCTAAAATGTGAAAGCTCATGCAAAGAAGTATCAATTAGAGAATAATATCGTACATAATTTTCTTTCTATATGCATGAATTTCTGAATGTGTTACCGGCATTGCTCCAGTAGATACTAGCATAATTGAAGAAGGTAACAGGAGGAATGTCTGTTACCTTCTTTCTTTATGGAGTCAAAGTGGTGGGTTTCCAATAACGAGAGCCGTTCAGCTCCCGGCATAAAAGCCCATGATCAATTAATTCACGTCTGAGTATGAAATAATCTTTAAAAGTATGCCATTCTTCGCAGATGGCATTCACCTCTTTTTCAGTGTAATCTCGGTTTGCTTCAAATTTTTCAGCTAGATAGCTAAGAGCAGCGACTCTGAAAAGTTTTTTTTGAGGTAGCTGCGTGATTTTTCCTGTATCATCAAGAAATCTTCTTATATCAATAGTTTGATTCAAATTTATGCCTCCTTATTTGACTGTTAACTATTTAATCCATATATCAAACAAAATAGTTGTATTTATTTTATATCCTCATAAACGTATTGTAGTTTCTGGGCAAGTATCTTTCAATAAACGTTCCGTAGAGTTTAAATATATGCGTTAAAATGTAAGATCCCACTTGCTGTAGAATATTAGTTGAAAACTTTTCAATTTCTGCGTTTTGGTATATAATGGAGATGGATAGATAGGGAAAATTAATAAAAATCAAATAAATTTAGAGGTGATAATAAATGTCAAATAAGATGAAAGTATTTAGAATAATATTTTGGTTATCTTTTGCACCACTTCTTTTTTTGATATGTTATTCTGCTTATCACGCAATTTTCGGGTATGATGTATATACTTTGATTTTGCCGCAATATGTAAAAACCATCTTTGGATGGGATGCATTTTATAGGGTTTTTGTTTGGACTGCTATTGCGTTAACTTTTATTCCTATTTTACCAATTTGTTTATTATATCAAGTCATATATGGTATCGTATTCTTGGTTAAAAAAATAAAGAGCTTAAGCGTGGGCTGGTAAGTACCAATTCATAGGAAACATAGGAAATAAAGGAAACTGCGGGGAATGATAAAGTGTTAAGAATCGGTGAGTTTTCAGTATTATCGTCTATAAGCATTCATATGCTGCGGCATTATGACAAAATTGGATTATTGGTGCCGGAGCATGTAGATCCAATAAGCGGATACCGATATTATGACAAAGAACAGCTTTTGCATTCAAATAGAATTGTGGCGTTAAAGACAATGGGCTTCGGATTAGAGGAGATAAAAGAAGCAAAATCAATGAACCAGTCAGAAATAGAGCACCTATTACAAAATAAGCTGCAAAGTAAGAAAGAAGAAGCAAGACTAATACAGAATCAGATCCTTAAGATTACCGAGTCAATGGAGCTGAATCGCAAAGAGGAAGAATATGCATTATCGATTGCTACAAAAATAATTCCTGAGATGTGGGTAGTTAGCTTTCGAAGTAAAATCTATGATTATCCTCAAGAAGGCTTGTTATGGAAAACGCTAATGGAAGAATGCGAACTACAAAAAATAAAATTATCGGAAGCCGCAAAAGCTATGGCAATTAACCATGGAATGAATGATGAAAATAACGAAATGGATGTGGAGGTACAGTTGTCTGTTGAGAATACTCAGAGGTGCCACGGAAAAATAGTCATATACAAACTACCGGAACGCAATGTTGCCTCCATTATATTTAAAGGAAGCTATGTAAAAATAAGCTCCATCAATTCCTTTGTTGCAAGTTGGATGGAACATAATCAGTATGAGGTAGCAGACAAGATGTTTTCAATTTATCATAGTTCTCCGCGCGAAAGCTTATTGGAGGAGAAGTTTATTACGGAACTTTGTTTTCCGATATTAAAAAAGGGTATTGACTCTCGTATTATGTGAGGGTTTATTCTTTTCCTAAGGCGCCAGATAAAAACTGATATAAAGCTTTATGGAAAGGAATGTATGACTAAAAAAATAATTGAGCTGAAGCATCATATTTGTGATGGCTGTTGTATGTGGAGTGGAATAGAGGATATCTATGTTACAAAAAGCGGCGAGGAGGTTCCGGAAGCATTTTTTTTGGCCTTAAGCAGCTATGGTGAGAATGTCTATTTGAAGCTGCAAGATCCGAATCGGCCCATCCTGCTAAGTGTTTGTGACGCAAGGACAAGGAAGACATATGAAAAAATTAAGGATCAAATTGGTTTAGAATATAAAATATCAGAAGGAAGAAGATTTGAGTATGCACTGGGTTCTGTAAAAAGTGAAATAGATCACGGGCGCCCGGTTATATTAGGTCCACTTGATATGTATCATTTACCATATTTAAAGATGTATCATAAGAATCATATTCCAATGCACTATGTTCTAATGGTGGGATATGAGGATGAGTGGGTCTATCTATATGATTGCGGGAGGGAAGATGTTCAAACCATATCCTTTGAGGATTTGCAAAAGGCTTGGCAGATAGAAAAGAATACTGTCGGTGATAGGAATGGCTTCATTCGGTTTTCTCTTTCGGATAATTTACCCAATGTGTATGAGCTCGCGAAGACCTGTTTTAAACGAAAAGCGTTAGAGCAATTAAAAGAGAAGCCTCAAATTACCGGAGTAAACGCAATTCGTAAAATAGCGCTTGATTTTCCTAAATGGAAAGAAGAAATGCCGCATGAGGAATTTAAGAACGCTTTAATCAGTTTAACGGAATTTTTAGGAATGGTTCCGAAGCTTCCCAATCGATTACTTGGTATGGAACGTGGAACAGAGGACATGCCTTATAAGGGTAATAGCGAACGACTTGGGAATGTGCTTCTCTGGCTGGGGAATAGATATCAATGTAAGAAGTGGGTTGAAGCAGGACATATATTTATACAATGTGGGGATATATATGAAAAAATTACATCGTATATTGTCAGGTATCTTTGTGATGGAGATGAAACACTGGAGCTCATACCAGAGTTATTTTTGCAAATTGCAGAGTTAGAAAAAAATGCTTATGAGCTATTGCAGGGAGTGAGTTGAAATGGAATATAATATTAAAGAGGTCTCTAACATACTTAATATTTCAAGAGAAATGATTCGGTATTATGAGAAGAAGGGCATGATAAGTCCGAAGCGGAATGAGGAAAATAATTATCGATCCTATGACACAATGGATATTTTTTTCTTAATGGAAGCAATTCAATATCAAGGTTGGAATATTAATATCAAGAACATCCGAGGTCTAAAAGAAGAAAACTATTATGATCAGATTGTAGACTATCTGCAAAAATACAGCAATGAACTTATTAAGGATATTGATTATAAGACACTTTTATCAGAACGAATTTCTCAAGTGGCTGAGCGGAATAAAATGGTACGTTATAATTTGGGCAATTATTGGGTGAAACGAATACCGGAACGATACCTTTTCCATGTTGTTACCGGAGAAGGTGATAACTATGAGGAGATTAGTTTACCGGAAGAAATGAGTAAGGTGTTGTATTCCGATACTAATATACCATTTTGGGATGTTTATTTTGAATACAATGATGGAAAGGAAATCTGGGGATTATCCTTTGAAAAGAGATACTTTGACAAGCTAAAGATTTCAAAGAAAGAAAACATGATATACATTCCGGAAGAATACTGCCTCTGTACGAATGTAAACCTAGGAGTAATCGGAGCCTTTAATAAGAACTTCTATGTTGATGCCTTAGACTATATGGAGAAGAAGGGGTATCGCCAGAATGGAACCTTATCTGCGCTTCTCATCGGCAGAGGGATGGAAGAAGATAGTTTTTACCGCCTAATAGAGCTGCATATTCCAATTGAGAAAAACCTTGAAACGGTTTAAAGGTTTAGAGCGTGCTTTTATAGAAAATCAGATTACGTAGCACTTATAATTGATAAATAATTAACAATTTTGTTGCAAATATCATTCTTATCTTTGGACTTGACCATGAAATAATTTCAGCTATTATACTGAAATTGTTAAAATGCTAAGTTATTTGGAGGAAAAAAGATGATAACAGAATTGTTTACAGCAATGAATATCGCAGGATGTACTGTACCGAATCGATTGGTGGTTCCTGCAATGGTAACAAACACTTGTACAAAGGACGGAATGGTTACAGATCGCTTTATCAAGTACATTGAGGAGAAAGCCAAAGGCGGATGGGGGCTTATTATTACAGAGGACTATGCTGTTAATGTAAATGCAAAGGGTTATGAATTGATCCCTGGACTTTACAACGATGAGCAGATCGAAGGAAATCAAAAATTGACAGAAATTGTTCATAAATATGATTCCAAGCTGTTTTGTCAAATTTATCATCCGGGAAGGCAGTCAACAAAGCTGGTAAACGGTAACGTAACGCCTCTGGCACCTTCCGCAATCAAAGATCCGATCTGTCAGGAGCCTCCGAAGGAAATGACGATAGAAGAGATAAAAAATATTGTAAAAGATTTTGGAGATACAGCCCGCAGATGTAAGAAGGCCGGATTTGACGGAATTGAAATCCATGCAGCCCATGGCTACTTAATTTCTGAATTTTTGTCCCCCTTTACGAATAAAAGAGTTGATGAATATGGCGGTTGCTTTGATAATCGTGTGAGATTTTTAGATGAAATTCTGGAAGCAGTTAGAAAAGAAGTAGGAAAGGATTTTCCTGTTATTGTTAGAATTTCCGGTAATGAATATTTACTCGGAGGAAGAACAGAGGCTGAGAGCTTTGAGCTGGCTCGTCATTGTGAAGAGATTGGCTTTGATGCAATTCATGTTTCCAATGGTATGTACGCATCCGCTCCGATTGACCAAATTATTGCACCTATGTATACAAAGCATGCGTTAAACATGGATGTAGCAGAACAGGTCAAAAAATTGGTAAATGTTCCTGTCATTGTTACAAACCGCATCAATGATCCTAAGATGGCCGATACTCTTCTAAAGATGGGAAAGGCAGATTTTATCGGTATGGGACGTGGTTCGCTTGCAGATCCTTATCTTCCGGCAAAAGCAAAAGCAGGAAAATTCGATAGCATTCAATACTGTATCGGATGTCTTCAGGGCTGTGAGGAGAAGTTATTAGTAGGAGAAACACTTACCTGCCTTATCAATCCACGTGTTGGACGTGAATATGAAAATGAAATGGAAACAGTGGAAAAAGCTAAGAAAGTAATGGTGATAGGAGCAGGTCCGGGAGGTTTGACCGCAGCATATACAGCAGCAAAACGAGGGCATAATGTAACAATTTTTGAAAGAAAGAGTGACTTGGGCGGTCAGTTCAAATCGGCGGCATATCCGCTGGGAAAGGGTGAATTAGCAACCTTTGTTTCTTCCATGCGCAAATCATTACTGGATTTAAAAGTTCCAATTCATTTAAATACAGAGGTGACGGAAGAACTGATTCAGCAGGAAAAGCCGGATGCGATTATTAATGCTACTGGAGCGGTACCTTTTATGCCAAAGATCAAAGGCATTGAGTCAGATAAGGTAGTAACCGCGGAGGATGTATTATTAGGAAATTGTGATGTGAAAGCAGGTCCAGTAGTTGTATGCGGTGGCGGCGAAGTAGGTGGAGAGACCGCTCATTTCCTATCTCAGACCATTAGAGACATTACGCTTGTTGAGATGCAGAAGGATATTTTAAATGACATGATGATTATGACTAAGATTTGTCTGACAGGTTATCTGCAGGAGTCCGGTGTTAGAGTGGTGACAGAAGCAACTGTGAATGAAATTAATGAAAAAGGTGTTGTCTACACCAACGCTGCCGGTGAAAAGATTACACTGGCTGCAGAAGCCGTAGTTTCTGCTTTTGGATATAAATCATATAATCCGTTGGAGGAAGCTGCTAAGAAATACTGTAGTGAAGTATATGTAATTGGTGGTGCTGTAAAAGCGGCCAGTGCTCTCCATGCTACAAAGGATGGATATGAGGCCGGTCTGGCAGTTTAGGTACATAAACAAAGCAGAGATATATAAGATTATCCTTGTAAACAGCAAGGAGGTTAAAAAAAGGCTTTCTAAGAATAATCTTGGGAAGCCTTTTTCTGTCTTTTATTTATATACAACCTTCATTAACAAATCCTGTCTATGATTCCCGAAATCTCTTCCAAAAAGATTAATTCCACCGGGATGAGCACTGTCTTTGTCAACTCCCAGAGTAAAATTAAAATAATAGTTATCCTTCATTTCAAGAGTTTCAGTATTAAGGCTAACGATGGGAAGAAGTGGAAGCAGAGCCATTACAAAGAATGTTATGTGGAAGCTGCTTCTTTTCTCCAAGAAAATACGATTAAAGCTACTGGAGCAGGGATACATTTTTGGGATGCTGCTAGAATTATATATTGGAACATGGCTTAAATGATCTAAATGAAGAAACTTTATTAGAGATGCTCACCTTTGGCAATGCAGCTGATTATCCAGGCAGTAAATGGTCATTGGCCGAAAAGATAATTACGCTGTTTCCAAGCCATACCACATATGTTGAACCTTTCTTTGGTAGTGGTGCGGTATATTTCAATAAGCCTGTTTCGAAAATAGAGACAATAAATGATTTAAACGGTAGAGTGTACAACTTTTTCAAAGTATGTCGAGAAAATCCCGGAGAGCTTGCAAGAAGAATAATGCGACACCACACAGTAGACAGGAACATAGACTTTGTGAAGAGATAGATCAGGATCCTATAGAAGATGCTAGAAGGTTTTTAATAAACAGTTGGCAATCAATCGGAGGGATTCAGCTTTATAAGACCGGATGGAGAAGCAATATAGATAAATTGGGAGGTAAATTACATGAATGGAATGATCTTCCCGAAAGGATAATGGAGGTAGCCGGGAGGCTTAAGCAAACTCAAATAGAGAACCAGGATGCTATAAAACTGCTTCAAAGATATAACCGTAGCGAAGTATTGGCTTATGTTGATCATCCTTATCTTATGGATGTTCGTAAGTGTAGATATTATAAGACAGAGCTAGAGGACGAAAGGCATCTGGAACTACTCGAATTGTTAAAAGATTTTAAAGGAAAAGTTGTTTTAAGTGGGTATGACTCGTAACTGTATGACCAGTATTTACATGGGTGGAACAAGCTGCATTTTGAATCTAATGCAGAAGGTGGACAGAAAAGAATTGAAGTTATCTGGTGCAACTTTGAAACTACAGGTCAAATGGAGTTAGAGTTTATTAGTTAAACTAATAAAGAACGCTGATTTAAAGCATCAGCGTTCCGTAAAATAATTATGTTAAATAATTGGATACAAATAACCCGCATAATGACCTGTATAAGTGCCTCCACCTGTAGTAACGGTCTGTAAGCTTAAAGTGCCGCCGTATTTAACCCCCTGGTATAAATAGGTAACATAAATTGTAGGTTGAATATCATTTGCCGAAGAATAAACGGAAATACCTTCAAAATATATAGCGGCAGGGGCATTGCTGATAACACTAGTACTTAATTCTGTACTGTTTTCGACAGCTAAGACAGGGGTATTTTTTGCTAATAATAAAAAAGCAAAAGCGAAGAACATTAATAATAATTTTGTAACAAACTTCTTCATAGATTACCTCCTAAAATAATAATTGTTATAGTGACAAGCTAATAATAATAAAAAATGGTATAAAATGTAAATGATAAATAAGTACTGATAGTTTAGTGAGTTAAACTAAGGATTTAGCTCATTAAGTGCATTGAAAAAATAATATTTTAAAGTTGTTAAAATATGTTATACTAGTTACTAAAAAATATAGGGGTGTGTACATGAACAGAACCGGTAATGTCAATGAGATTTCTGATGAATTTATTTGGAAAGATAACATGGGGCTTATTACAAAAGAATTAGGTAAATCGGTAGGCAGTCAAAAAATTTATATTAATTTGGACAGTGTTCCATCAGAAGGTTTTAGTACAAAATATCATAGTCATTCGCAGCAGGAAGAATTCTTCTATATTGTTTCAGGAAATGGAATTCTACGCTTGAATGACCAGGAAATGGTTGTTAAAGCAGGAGATTTTTTGTCAAAACCTGCTGGTAAAAATATTTCTCACACATTTTATAATTCAGGTATAGACCCACTGATCATCCTTGATATTGGAACGAATGAAAAAGAAGATACTTGTTATTATCCTGATGAGGACATTTATTTACATAAATCAAATGGTAAAAATAACGCTTTTAAGGGAGATGCTTTTTTGAAGGATTGGTCATCCGATCCAAATTGATAATTTTATATTTGGTAAATAGCGTAAACTACTAACAAA
>JAQZBD010000147.1 GCA_029239235.1 Herbinix sp. | reverse complement strand
AGACAGCTTCTGTAAAAATCAACCTGAGGGTGAGTGATAAAGCAACCTGGAAGCTGTACAGTGACAAGGCATGTACGAAGGAAATAGCCAATCATAAGCCTGACTTAAAGGAAGGCATAAATACTGTATATGCTAAGATAACAGCAGAAAACGGTAAGACCAGTAAGATTTACACCTTAAAGATTACACGTAAGAAAGCGGAATATAAAGAGCAGATCAAGCTGGGTCTGATTGGAAGTAAGACTTATGCAGAGAAGGTTGCAAAGGTATTTGCCGAGGAATATGACTGCAAAAACGTAGTAGTGAAGCAGGAGGGTAAATACTACAGGATAACAATGAATTTCCCAGATAAGTCAGCAGCTATAAAAGCATGCGAAGATATGAAGAGAGTATATTGTTCATTACTATTTTATGGAACAAAGTAAATAATTATTTAGAATTTATCTAAAAGTCAGGCTGTATCGTCATAGAACCTGGAGGATCAATTTTATACTGATACAGGCTCTTGCAAAATAAGGCAAAAACTCACCTATAGGGGTGGGTTTTTGTCTTTATTTAATAATAGGGATAATATTATGTAAAAACAATTCCGGTGAATGAAATAGTAGCCAATACAAGCACCGAATAGTCCATCCTTCATAAGATATATAGAACAACATGAGAGAGAAATGTTGCTAAGTGTTTTCAGAGGAACATGAAATGTTTGCAAAAATGAAATAATGACCGAAATTGATGAGCAGTTATTTGATGTCTCTTCTGATAGCACGAAAGAAAGGAGAGAATTATTTATGGATAGACGGACGAATCGTGGCAATATGGGTAATCGCAATATGCCTCCATATAGACCAATGGAACCAGTCTACAGAGAAGCTCCCGATTGTGGTTGCTATCGCCCAGATGATACCTGTGAAAAAGAAAAATATAATGGTGATATCGACAGGTTTCCAATCGGAATGTGTTATGTTCCATGGCAGTGCTTCCGCGATTTATACGAAAATGAATTTGTAGCCCTTGCAAATGGAACACTCTTTAAGGAATTGGATCTAAAATGGTATGGGAGGGGCTGTAAATAATGGAAAGCAATAGCAGAGAGAAATTATTTGCCTGCATTCAGGCTACAAGCTTTGTTATGGATGAGCTCAGATTGTTTTTAGATACACATCCGACGGATAGAGGTGCCCTGGAATATTGGGATAGAATATCAAAGGTTAGAAATGAAGCCGTATCCGAATATACACAGTGCTATGGTCCGATTGAAGCTTATCGCGTTGAGAATGATTGCAAATGGGCTTGGGTAGAAGATCCATGGCCATGGGAAGGTAGGTGCTAGTATATGTGGACTTATGAGAGAAGATTACAGTTTCCGGTAAACATTGACCGGTGTAACCCTATGCTGGCTCAGGTTATCATGTCCCAATTTGGTGGCCCTGATGGTGAATTGGCAGCTTCTTTGCGCTATTTATCACAGCGTTACGCTATGCCCAATAGAAAAGTAGCTGGTTTATTAACTGACATTGGAACGGAAGAATTAGCTCACATGGAAATGGTTAGCGCCATTATTCATCAGCTTACCAGAGATCTTACTCCGGAGCAGATCGTGGAGGGCGGCTTTCAAAATTACTATGTAGATCACACGTTAGGACTTTGGCCGCAGGCAGCTAGTGGCGCGCCATTTACCTCAACCTACTTTCAGAGCAAAGGTGATCCAATTACGGACTTGGTTGAAGATATGGCCGCAGAGCAGAAGGCTAGAACCACCTATGATAATATTCTTCGCCTGATTCATGACCATGATGTATGTGATCCAATTAAGTTCTTACGAGAGAGAGAAATTGTTCACTTCCAAAGATTTGGTGAAGCTTTAAGAATCATTCAGGATGAACTGGATTCAAAGAACTTCTATGCAGTAAACATCGCGTTCCCTCCAGATTTATGTAAGTAAAGGGTTAAAGATGTAATTTAATTCATATAATTAGATGCCGTTCCTAAACCTATGCAAATGAAAAGGGAACGGCATTTTTAAATTACTTTTTCAAACAGGTTTAGTATATTACCCTGCCGAAAGTAGTTCTCCATCATCAAAAGTTCAAAGGCCTTGAAGGAATAAAATTATATATTAAAAGGAGTAACGGTTAAGTTACTCCAAATTAATGGTCTAATATTATTTAATTACTGATACGTTAAAATCTACTGGAATTAGAAGCGTTTCTGCTTGAATCATTGGAAGCGTTTCTACTTGAATCATTGGAAGCGTTTCTGCTTGAATCATTGGAAGCGTTTCTGCTTGAATCATTGGAAGCGTTTCTGCTTGAATCATTGGAAGCATTTCTGCTTGAATCATTGGAAGCGTTTCTGCTTGAATCATTGGAAGCATTTCTGCTTGAATCATTGGAAGCGTTTCTGCTTGAATCGTTGGAAGCATTTCTACTTGAATCATTAGAAGCGTTTCTGCTTGAGTCATTGGAAGCGTTTCTGCTTGAATTATTTTGACTATTGTTGTCCATTTTATTTCCTCCTTGTATAATTTTATTTATAAACAAGAATATTGTTACCATATATCTTATATCTATACATACGTTCAAATTCATACTAGAATATAAGACTGCTAGTAATGAATAAATATTAGCAATCTTACAAATTATAAACCGATTGGAAGCTAGTTAAAATCGGAGGTACATTATGGTATTAATTAAGAATGGTATAATATATACAATAACTGGTGATGTATTAGAGCCTGGAGATGTGTTAATAGAAAATGATAAAATTATCGAAATAGGTAAAGAAATTAAAATGACTTTAAATAAGGATGATCTCATCATTGATGCAAGTGGTTTATGGGTTATGCCAGGTATTATTGATGCACATTGCCATATAGGGATAGCCGAAGAGAAGAAAGGTATCGAAGGGGATGACGATAATGAAGTAACCTCCCCCGTCACTCCCTACTTGAGGGCTATAGATGCCATTAATCCTCTTGATCCTGCGTTCCACAATGCTTTACAAGCAGGTATAACCTCTGTGATGGTGGGGCCAGGTAGCTCAAATGTTGTAGGGGGTCAATTTGCTTTTTTGAAAACACATGGAAGAGTAATTGATAAAATGATTGTTTTAGAACCAGCTGCGATGAAAATAGCCTTTGGAGAAAACCCAAAGACCATTTATAAAGAAATGAATATGCAGCCAACCACAAGAATGACTATAGCTGCTTTACTACGACAGGAATTATTTCAAGCAGTACAGTATAAGAAAAAGAAGGAAAAACATTTAAACAATAATGAAGATTTTGAAGAAGATTTTAAAATAGAACCATGGCTTCCAGTTCTCAATAAACAAATACCATTAAAAGCGCATGTTCATCGAACTGATGATATATTAACAGCAATCCGAATAGCAAAAGAGTTTGATGTTAATTTGACATTAGATCACTGTACGGAAGGACATATTATTGCAGATGAAATAAAAGAAAGTGGATTTTATGCATTATTGGGACCAGATTTGGCTTCCAGAAATAAGCTGGAAATAAAGAATGCGGATTTTAAAACTTCCGGTGTTTTAACGAAAGCAGGAGTGAAGGTTGCAATAATATCAGATCACCCTGTAACACTTATTCAATATTTATCTTTATATGCGGGTTTAGCAGCTAAAAACGGATTGGGAATTATAGAAGGACTCAAAGCGATTACAATTAACCCAGCAATTATTTGTGGGGTGGCTGACAGAGTAGGTAGTTTAGAAGTAGGAAAAGATGCAGATATAGCAATCTTTACAGGTAATCCAATGGAGGTTTTTACAGAAACCGTATATACGATAGTTAATGGAGAAATAGTTTATCAAAGAAACAGTAATTAAACATATTCAACCAGAGTGAGATGATGTAATAAGCAACAGCATTTTAAATTTCGGTATTGACAAATCGCTGATCCGGTATTATGATTTAGACATTATAAAACGAAACCGTTGAGAAAGAAGAGTAAGCTTTAGCAGGACATTCCAGAGAGTCGCCGTTGGTGGGAGGCGATATGAAATCTTTAGCTGAATGGGCTTTTGAGGGCAACCCGAAATCATAGTAGGAGTTGACGGAAACCAT
This sequence comes from Herbinix sp., assembly GCA_029239235.1. Lineage (GTDB taxonomy): Bacteria > Bacillota > Clostridia > Lachnospirales > Lachnospiraceae > Mobilitalea. The sequence goes on along the minus strand of JAQZBD010000147.1, from coordinate 15,500 downwards.
AACCGTTATTATCATGGCATATATGTTCGTATATGAAAGAGCGGACAATGAATTGTATTCATTTGTCAAATTGAGTGGTACCGCGGATTTTATTCGTCTCAAGTATAATTATACTTGGGATTTTTTTTATGCCTTTTGAAGCAAAATAAGGTGTATAAAGAAGATTCCATAGGACACAAAGTTGCAGATGAGAGACGGTGACAAATCGAAAACGGCTTTCTAAATTTCTTAAGCTTTGCGCCGCTGGACGGCAGAATGGAGGATAATTATGAAAAAAGTATTATCATTAGTATTGGTTGCGGTACTGGCAGTGAGCATGATGACTGGCTGCGGAACAAAGGGCGATAAGATAACCGTTGGAATTGGTCAGTTTGCAGAGCATGCATCCCTTGATAACTGTAGAGAAGGCTTCCTTGCTGGATTAGCAGAAAAGGGATATGTTGAGGGTGAAAACCTAGAAGTGGATTTTGAAAATGCTCAGGCAGATGGTGCTACTGCATCTCAAATCGCAAATAATTTTGTAGCAAATAAGGTTGATTTAATCTGTTCGATTGCAACACCGATGGCGCAAAGTGCCTATGGAGCAGCACAGGATGCAGATATTCCGGTTATCTTTACAGCAGTAACTGATCCGGTAGCTGCAGAGTTGGCAAATGCTGATCAGACACCGGCCGGTAATATTACAGGCACCAGTGATAAGCTTCCGGTAGAAATGCAGTTAGAGATGATCCGCAAAGTCCTTCCTAATGCAAAAACCATCGGTATTATGTATAGTACCAGTGAGGTGAATTCTATATCTGCAATTGAAGAGTATAAGGCAGCAGCGGCTGGCTACGATTTTGAGATCGTTGAGAGTGGAATTGCTACTGCAGCAGATATTCCTTTGGCGGCAGATAACTTATTAGAGAAAGTAGATTGTATCAATAACTTAACCGATAATACAGTAGTTAGCTCCTTGCCGGTTATCCTTGAAAAAGCGGCATCAAAGAATATTCCCGTATTCGGTAGTGAAGTAGAGCAAGTTAAGATAGGTTGCCTTGCAGCAGTTGGCTTAGATTACTATGATCTTGGAAAGCAAACCGGACTTATGGCTGCACAGGTGCTTAGCGGAGAGAAGAAAGCAAGTGAAATTAATTTCGAAGTAATAGATGAAGCGGCATTTTACGGAAATACTGCGGTGGCTGCGAACTTGGGAATTACCCTGCCTGAAGATTTGGTAAGCAGTGCAAAGGAAATGTTCGAGACAGTAAGTCAGTAAAGAGAGAAGAACGAACAATAGCATCACCATTGAAAATTGTTTTAGAATAAAAGCTATTTTAGAATAAAAGCATATTTTTAGTATAAAAGAGTGTTTAGGATAATGGAGGTAGATCATGTCAGCAATTTTATCAATCATCTTAGGCGTATTGGAGGAGGGTCTGGTATATTCCATCATGGCGATGGGAGTATATATTACTTATAAGATACTGGACTTTCCTGACCTGTCCGTGGATGGAACCTTCCCGCTAGGAAGTGCTGTAACTGCGGTATTAATTATAGCAGGGGTGAACCCGGTTCTGACACTACCCATATCCTTTCTGATCGGAGCTTGCGCTGGCATGCTGACCGGACTAATCCATGTTAAACTAAAGGTAAGGGATTTGCTCTCTGGTATCATTATGATGACTGCACTATATTCGATTAATTTAAGAATCGCCGGAAAAGCAAATCTCCCAATCTTTTCACAGGACACAATTTTTAAAAATGATTTTTTTAAAACAACGGTACCAAAAATTCTTCAACCATATATCATGGTATTGCTGCTCCTTGTGATAGCAATAATAATGAAACTTCTATTGGATGGCTATTTGAAGACGAAATCAGGATATCTCCTAAGAGCGGTGGGTGATAATGAAGTGTTGGTAACCGCACTCGCAAAGGATAAAGGTACCGTTAAAATTATCGGTCTCGCAATTGCGAATGCCTTTGTTGCTCTTGCAGGCAGTATCTATGCTCAGAAAAGCGGTTTTTTTGAAATATCTACAGGAACAGGAACTATTGTAATCGGTCTTGCCAGTGTAATTATAGGAACGAACTTATTCAAAAGAACACCCTTTATGAAAGCCAACGGATTATTTAAAAAGGGCATTGCTGTTAAAGCAACCACAGCTGTTGTTGTGGGTGCAATTCTTTATAAGGCCTGTGTTGCCGTGGCTATTGCGGCAGGTATGGAGGCATCTGATCTTAAGCTGATTACGGCGCTGTTATTCCTTATCATCCTGGTAGTTAGCAATGATCGTAAAAGGAGGGTTAAAGTAAGTGATTAAACTGGAGAACATTAATAAATATTATAATCCCGGAACTGTCAATGAAATGTGTCTCTTTCGAAATTTTAATCTGGCAGTCCAGGAGGGTGAATTCATCTCCGTGGTCGGAAGTAATGGCTCCGGTAAAACCTCCATGTTAAACATCATTTGCGGAAGTATACCGATCGATAGCGGTAAAATAGTCATTGGACAGGAAGATATTACTCAGATGGCGGAATACAAAAGGCAAAGAAGAATCGGACGGGTATATCAGAACCCGGCCATGGGAACCTGCCCTACAATGACCATACTTGAGAATATGTCCCTGGCGGATAATAAAGGAAAGAAGTTTAATCTGGCAAGAGGTACTGACAAGAAGAGAAGTTCCTATTATCGTGAGCTTCTTCAGTCTCTGAATCTGGGTCTGGAGGATAAATTGGAGGTACCGGTAGGCAGCTTGTCAGGCGGTCAAAGACAGGCTTTATCCCTGATGATGGCTACGATGACTCCCATTGAGTTCTTAATTTTGGATGAACATACTGCAGCACTGGATCCCAAAACGGCAGAATTGATTATGCAGCTAACGGATCAAGTGGTCAGGGAAAAGAAGTTAACAACCATTATGGTTACACATAATCTACGCTATGCGGTGGAATATGGAAATCGGCTGATTATGATGCATCAGGGAGAAAATGTAGTGGATAAGGCAGGAGAAGCGAAAAAGGCTTTGGCAATTGATGATATCCTGGATAAATTTAATCAGATTAGCATTGAGTGCGGTAATTAGATATAAGTCAGAAAATTTTGAATACCATGATTTCTTTAGTTTCCTCACCAAAATATATTGGTTATATACTATTTGACCTTGACAAAACACGAATCACCCAATAAATTAATTAAAGGGTATACTTTAGCAAGCGTATACAAGAAAAAGCGCAAAGCATATTTCTAAGGAGGATAAATTATGAATAATTTATTGATTGCTCAGTCGGGCGGGCCTACCGCTGCGATTAATGCAACTCTTGCCGGAGTATTACAAGGTGTTCGTGCAAGTGGTAAAGTCGACAAGGTATATGGTGCAAAGAATGGTATTGAAGGGGCAATTAACAATCAGTTAATCGATTTGGATGAGATAATCAAAGACACCAAAGGAATGGATACGCTTACTTACACACCATCCTCAGCGCTTGGGACATGCAGATATAAGATGAAGGATTGGCGTATCAATGATGAGCCCTATCAGAAAATTGTAGAGACCTTTTATCAAAATGATATCAAATATTTTATTTACATTGGTGGCAATGACTCCATGGATACGGTTGATAAATTAGCACAATACTGTGAGCTTAATTCACATGATTTCATAATTATCGGAGCACCGAAAACCGTTGATAATGACCTGAATTTAACGGATCACAGTCCGGGCTTTGGTTCTGCAGCAAAATATATTGCAACAACTATTTCAGAACTGGCAGCAGACATTGGTGCATTTAATCTACCGGCAGTAACGATTGTAGAGATCATGGGTAGAAATGCAGGATGGCTGACGGCAAGTGCAGCTCTCTCCAGATTAAACGGAGGCGCTGGAGCGGATTTGATCTATCTTTGTGAAAAACCACTGGATAACGAGAAATTTCTTTCAGATGTGAGAGGAAAATTAGCTGAGAAGCCTGGGATCTTGGTTGCAGTAAGCGAGGGTGTAAAAGACAGTCAGGGGATCTATATCTCAGAGCATACCTCCAGCGGAGCAGTTGATAATTTTGGACATAAATATATTGCAGGTGCAGGCAGGGCATTAGAACAATTGATTCGTGAGGAGATTGGCTGCAAGGTTCGTTCCATTGAATTGAATTTGATGCAGAGATCTGCGGCACATATTGCTAGTGAAACAGATATCATAGAATCGCTGATGCTTGGTCAAAAGGCATTTAATTGTGCGATCTCCGGAGAAACAGGAACAATGGCCGCAATTAATAGATTAAGCAATGAACCATATCGTGTGGAATTCACTTCTGTGCCGGTAAAAGACGTAGCTAACCATGAAAAAATTGTTCCTCAGGAATGGATCACTCCTGACGGGGCAGATGTCACAGAAGAAATGATGGAGTATCTGAAACCTCTGATTCAGGGACAAACAAATATTAAATATGAAAATGGAATTCCTGCTCAGATTAAATTGTATTAATGAATAAATCAGGAAAACATGAAATGTATAAGGGCTGTTGCGATGCAACAGCCCTTGAATTTTTATTAGTTAAATTAATGCCGAGGTCTCTTACTCTAAGTCCTTTAATCCTATAGTTTACCAAAATAGATGGTCACCGAGTTTTACACTGCTTTCATACTCCGTATAGCCCTTCCTGAGAGCTGTCTTATAGGAATTAAAGTACAATCGGCTTCCGATATTGTTTGCTCCTTGCAACGCAGTCTTTGCAGCCTTAATGGACATTAATTGAGAGGTTGAGGAATAATTAGAATAATTATTCAGCTGCTTGTCCAAGGAACCGCTTGCTGCAACAGTGAACTGACCTGATTGATAGATAACAGCCTTAAGGGTGTCTGGATACTTAGAAGATTTGATACGGTTTAAAACAACATTTGCTACGGCTAGCTTACCTTCATAGCTTTGAGTTCCGGCCTCCGCATGAACCAAACAGGCTAATAGCTTCAAATCAGAAGAAGCATAATCCACAGCTTCTGATTGTTTGACAGCAGTTTCTTCCTTTGCCTTTGCTTCTGCCTGCAGCTGAAGCTCCTTTTCTTCTTCCTCTTTGGAGATTGCCTCCTTAAATTTCACAATCAGTTCGGAGTATTCCTGCAGAACATAACCCTGTAAGTGCTCGTCCTCCAGCTTTATTAAGATCCAATCGTCTTCAACTTTTATTACGGGATAGATTTCATTTTGATAAATTACGGTTAACCGTTTTGCATCCTGGGATTTATCCTCACGTACATTCAAGCCATCCACAGCAACAGAGATACTCTGGGTGCTGTAGTCTGCAATCAGCTCCGCATCGGATAATCCGGTTGTAAGAAATTCGGCCTTGATATACCCGGTGACGCTTCCGGACTCGACATAATACCAATCGCCCTCCGGGCGAAGAATAGTTGCAGCAGAATCACGATATAATTTACCGAGAATTTCTCCGTCTGTCGATGGGTCTTTTCGAATATAAACGAAATCCTTTGCATTTGAGATACCTATATTAGCATATTGTGCTTCTGTCTCTAGCTCCTGCATGGATCCGTTTTCTGAAAGTAAGCTGATGCTGTCCTCAGATTCAGAGTCGGTAGCTGATGCACTTGCGGAGCTGTCTGCCAAAGCTTTGTTAGTGCCGGTATTAGATGTAGCTGTAATGACAATTGCGGTTTCTGTATCGATACTTTTGTTTAATTCAATTTTATCATTTGCTTCTGTGCCTCCATCTGTCGGTTGGCCTGCTGTGGGGTACGTGGAGAGGGCAGCATTGGCACCACTTGCATTTACTAAAGCTGCGGCAAGATATTCTCTGCTGGCATCATTAGAGGGGGCTGAGGGCAGAATTTTGGAGCTTTGTGAAGCTGCATATCCTGTTCTCTTTAAACTCTCCGGTAATTGAAGGAATAAGAGGGAGTGTATTGATGAGTGGTCGTCTGAATTAACGGGTGCATCTATTACTTCAGACGATGATGCAAGGTTCGAGCTTAAGTTGTTCTTCTGGCCTGGCACCAGAAAAGACTTCGCATTAATGATCAAGGACAGACAGAATACAGCTGCGATAACGGTCATGGATATCAATGCTCGTTTTGTTTTATTCATTCCTTTTCTCCTTTAAACAGTTAAATTTGCACTGCAGATGATATTATAACCGATAAAAAACTGAAAATCAATTGTTTTAGGATGGAAATGGAAATAATATGATATAAATTACATACAATTCCATAAAAATCAACAAATAAACAAAAACAAGGAGGTATATGGCAATAAATCTTACTAATTACATTTATTAACGATGCGATCGATATTAGTGATCAGAGTATATTACGAAAAAAGCTGTAGCGAAAGGATTTACCCAAAATCTTCGCTACAGCTATAAAAGCATATCTATCCTATGAATCTATTTCTAATCACGTTCGTTCTCACGAATTGTTTGTTGAATTCTTGAAGCCACAAGTCCGGCGATCTCAGTAGATTTCATGTCCTTGTAATCCTCATAATAAAGAGGCTTTAGATAATGAAGCTGAACCGTAAGCTTTTTGATGGAATTAGTGTCAAAAGCTTTAAAAGCATCTACCAATGCCACCGGGACAATGGGGCATTTCGCGTTTATTGCACTTTTGAAGCTCCCGCCTTTAAATTCAAGAAGATTATTACCGTTACGGGATCTTGTACCTTCTGCAAAAATCAAGAAATTCTCGCCTTCCTTCACACGGCGGGTCATATTCATAATGACCTGCATGGATTGTCTGATATCCTCTCGATCAATAACCTCAGCCTGAAGAAGTTGAATAATTTGTTTTAACAGTATGGTATCCTTCACTTCCTTTTTCATGACAGTTACAAAAGGCCGATCATGAGTTTCTAAAAATGCGAGTGCATCAAATAGACCCTGATGATTGGGAAACATTACGTAACCGGTCTCCCTGGGAAGGTTGTCAATGCCGTGGCATTCAATCGTTACTCTGCCGCGGCGGTTAACAATCTTTACAAGCTTATGCAAAAATGCATAACGTGTAGCAGCATCATACTTTTGAATATTACATAATTGAAGAATACGTAAAAAATAAAAAGGAAGAACAAATATACTGCGAATAACCATTAAAGCAATTCTCTTCATGTTATTACTCCCTTCGACGGAAGGATTTAGATTAACTCATAGCCCTTCAGCATCTTTGCGCGGCTTGGATGTCTTAATTTTCTGAGAGCTTTTGCCTCGATCTGACGAATACGCTCACGTGTAACGTTGAATTCTTTGCCAACCTCCTCCAAAGTACGGCTTCTTCCGTCCTTAAGGCCAAAGCGAAGGATAAGAACGCGCTGCTCTCGATCAGTTAAGGTATCTAATAATTTAGTGATCTGATCCTTCAAAATGGAATAGGAAGCTGCATCTTCAGGACCCATCATAGATTCGTCACTGATAAAGTCACCAAGGTGGCTGTCATCCTCTTCACCGATTGGAGTATCCAGTGAAATAGGATCTGCAGAAACCTTCAGAATCTCTCTTACCTTCTCAATCGGAAGATTCATAGCATCAGCTAATTCCTGATCAGAGGGCTCACGTCCAAGCTCTTGAAGCAGATTTCTTGATACCCTGTAGGTTTTGTTAATTACCTCTGACATATGTACAGGAATACGAATTGTTCTGGATTGATCAGCGATGGATCTTGTAATTGCCTGACGAATCCACCAGGTTGCATAGGTACTGAACTTGTAACCCTTCGTATAGTCGAACTTTTCAACTGCTTTAATCAGACCCAGATTACCCTCCTGAATTAAGTCAAGGAAGGAAAGACCTCTTCCTACATAACGCTTTGCGATACTTACAACGAGTCTAAGGTTGGATTCTGCCAGAATACGCTTTGCATCTTCATCACCATCAGCAATCTTTTTTGCAAGTTCGATCTCATCTGTCATGGTAAGGAGCGGATAGTTACCGATTTCCTTAAGATACAGGTGAACCGGGTCATCGGACATGCTATAGGACTGAGTTAAGGCTTCTACCTCAAGCTGTGCATCCTCGGTATCATCATCGAGTTCCAGCAGGATTTCTTCGCTGGGTTCCTCTTCTCCAGAATGTAAGACAACAATATTGTACGCTTCCAAACGTTCATATATTTTATCAATTTGACTATTATCTAAATTTAATTCACTGATTAGAGTATTTACCTTTTCAGCTTCTAAAATTCCCTTTTGTTTGTTGGCAAAAGCTAGTAATTCTCGGAACTTGTCCTCTAATACATCATGATTAGCTTGATCATTCATAATGGTTCCTCCATCTTTGGATTAAAAAATTGCACTAGCTAACATTATAACATATGGTTCATAAGAAAGAAACATGAATTTTCGTTTACGGACATAAAAATAAAGGAAGCTATATTTTAGATAGAGTTAAGGAGGTAAAACTATGAAAAAGAATGAGATTATATTGCTATCTGTATGTACCTTTTTAGGTGGATTGGTGTTGGGATTCTTAATTGCTCCGATAAAAAAGGGATTGGAAATTGGGAATAATAGCGGCAACACTAATAATTACAATTATGGTGATAATGAACCTAAGGATGAATTATCATTATCGTTAAGGAATACAGAATCATAAAAAAAGGAAGGGTGAAACCATTACAATTCATTGTAAAGTTTCACCCTCTGTTAATATAGAGATTTTATTAGAGTGTTTTTTAATAATATAGGAGTATTAAGTGTTCTTACTATAAAAGATTATACAACCGGCATCTCATTGAACCCTTTTTGAAGATCCTCATCGGTAGGAATGTAGTCTGTCATAGAGCCATTAAGAAATGCATTGTAGGCGGTCATATCAAAGTAACCGGTTCCGGTTAGACCAAATAGGATGGTTTTAGCCTCTCCGGTTTCCTTGCATTTTAGGGCCTCATCAATAGCACCGCGGATTGCGTGTGCAGATTCCGGGGCAGGAAGTATGGTTTCTTGCTTTGCAAAGAATACGGCTGCTTCAAAAACCTTAGTCTGCTCTACTGCAATTGCTTCCATATATCCGTCATGGTACAGCTTGGATAGGATGGGAGACATTCCGTGATACCTTAATCCGCCGGCATGGTTAGCAGAGGGCATGAAACTGCTTCCCAGAGTGTACATTTTAGCCAGAGGAGTAACCCTTCCGGTGTCACAGAAATCATAAGCATATCTTCCTCTTGTAAAGGAAGGGCAGGAGGCTGGTTCCACAGCAACGATTCTAGGATTTGCTTTACCTAATAATTTATCCTGCATGAAAGGTGCAATCAAACCGCCGAGATTGGAGCCGCCGCCGGCACAGCCGACAATGATATCAGGATATTCATCCAGCATTTCAAACGCCAATTTTGACTCCAGACCAATGATGGACTGATGTAATAATACCTGGTTTAATACAGAACCAAGTACATAACGGGTGTTAGGAGTGGTAACAGCCTTTTCAACTGCTTCAGAGATGGCACAACCAAGGCTTCCGCCGGTAGAGGGATCTTTTGATAATATCATTTTGCCAACCTCTGTCGTATTACTAGGGCTCGGGATAATATCAGCATCAAAGGTTTTCATAACAGACTGACGAAAAGGTTTTTGCTCATAGGAAACCTTAACCATATATACCGTTAAGGGAAGATTATAGTAAGAGCAGGCCTCGGATAAAGCAGTACCCCATTGGCCGGCACCTGTTTCAGTTGTAAGACCGGATAACCCTTGTTCTTTTGCGTAGTAGGCTTGAGCAACAGCGGAATTTAGCTTATGGCTTCCGGAGGTGTTATTTCCTTCGAATTTGTAGTAAATTTTTGCAGGTGTACCTAGAGCCTTTTCCAGGTTATATGCACGAATTAGTGGGGATGGGCGGTACATCTTATAGAAATCCTGAACTTCTTCGGGAATATCGATGTATCTGGTGGTGCTATCCATTTCTTGTTGTGCTAGCTTTTCACAGAACACAGGGTATAGCTCTTCAACTTTAGCGGGTTGATGGGTACCGGGATTGAGAAGGGGAGCAGGCTGTTCCTTCATATCAGCCCTCAGGTTATACCATTGCTTTGGCATCTGATCCTCGGTTAAATAAAGTCTGTGTGGAATTTTCGTTGACATAATAATGTCTCCTTTCTTTGAATGTTATAGATAGAGAAGGGTATAAAAAAAGCCTTTGTCACAGTATTTCTACTGGGACAAAAGCTGATGAGCTTCTGCGGTACCACCCGGTTTGGTGCAAAGCACCCACTTCTTCCATATACAAATATATATGCTCCCTTTCTAACGGATGGAGATTCCGTTGGGCATTACTCAACAAGGTATTGTCTTTCTTCCCACCCTCATAAGTCCATTCAATATAGTCTTATTACTGCAATTCCACCGTTTGCAGCTCTCTGAAAATAATCGCTATACTTACTCTTCTTATTCAACGGTTTGTAATTTTATTCACGAATTGATGCTGGCACTATAAAATATACATTTATGCTATAACGCTTTATTTCAATAAAGTATACCTTTAAATCACAGGAATGTCAATCAGAATTAGAAAGATTTATTGATTAAAATCTCATGGAATATGCATAGTTATTAAAAGTATTTTTGTATAAAGCCATAAACAAAAAAGGATGCGCCGTTTGCGCCATATGCCTTTATAAGCAATACCTCCCTGAGTACTGTCCTTTGTTTCTACCTATTATAATAAACAGGATAATTTTACAATGAATTTAAATAAAATTTGCAAAGTCATAAAAGGTTCTATAAGAGAACGAAACTTTTATACGGGAATGAAACTTGAAAAACATGATTTATATGGAACTAACGATAGACGATCCGATTATTCGATATATTGAAAAAATTCCTTGACAATTAATTTGTAAAAATATATAATCTATAAGCGTGCAGATTTCTGCATGTTATGTATTTTTTATGCGCATTTTGTGGATGCTAATTTGTGTCCACGCGTATAATGAAAACCACAGAATTTTTAATGATTTAAAGGTTAAGTATGATGGCTTGACCATAATAATTTTCAGGAGGTGAAAAATTAATGCCCACATTTAACCAATTAGTAAGAAAAGGTAGACAGACCATGGAGAAGAAATCTACAGCTCCTGCTTTACAGAAAGGCTTCAACTCTTTAAGCAAGAAAGCTACTGACGTATCCGCTCCTCAGAAGAGAGGTGTTTGTACAGCAGTTAGAACAGCTACTCCTAAGAAACCTAACTCAGCGCTTCGTAAAATTGCCAGAGTTCGTTTATCAAACGGAATCGAAGTAACCAGCTATATTCCTGGTGAAGGTCACAACCTTCAGGAGCACAGCGTTGTACTGATCAGAGGTGGTAGAGTAAAGGATTTACCTGGTACTCGTTATCACATCATCAGAGGTACACTTGATACCGCAGGTGTTGCTAAGAGAAGACAGGCTCGTTCCAAATACGGTGCTAAGAGACCTAAGGCAACAGCTAAATAATTCAAGACAATTAAAATCAAATTTGATTTAATTGAAAGTATAACCTAATTGAACAGTTAAGTGCCGGATTAATTTTTCATTCCCGTTTGATTTGTATTTTCTGTGGGTTCAAGTTAAAAAGCGATAAACGCTTAGTGATTGAAAAATCACTTACGGAAAAGAAGTTAAACTGAGCACGATCACAATGAAGTTATTAACTTCATATAAGTATGAAGCTTATAAAAAATTGTGAGTACCGTTGAATTAATAGACTGACGAAAGAACATTTTCGTTAAGTATCGTTAAGGAGGGAAGAAACGTGCCTAGAAAAGGACATATAGCAAGAAGAGATGTGTTACCGGATCCTTTATATAAGAGTAAGGTTGTAACAAAGCTGATCAATAACATCATGCTTGACGGTAAGAAGGGAACATCCCAGAAGATCGTTTATGGTGCATTTGACAGAATTGCAGCTAAAACTGGTAAGGATGCAGTAGAAGTATTTGAAGAGGCAATGAACAATATCATGCCTGTATTAGAAGTAAAGGCTAGACGTATCGGTGGTGCAACATACCAGGTACCGATCGAGGTTAGACCTGAAAGAAGACAAACTCTTGCACTTCGTTGGATGACTATCTTTACTCGTAAAAGAGGCGAGAAGACAATGCAGGAGAGACTTGCAAATGAAATTATGGATGCAGCTAACAATACTGGCGCATCTGTGAAGAGGAAAGAAGATATGCATAAGATGGCAGACGCTAATAAGGCTTTTGCACACTATAGATGGTAAGAATAAATTTATCATAGCATGCACTTCTGAAATTATGACACCATGACCAAAGTGATTGATAATCCAAAGAGATTTAGTAATCCCAAAGAGATTTTCAATCACTTGTGATAAATTAATATTTATCATTTTTTGTTAAAGCAAGATGAATTTTCGATGAATTAACCAGTTAATTCAATACGGAACATTCACTTGTTAAGAATTAAGGAGGAATTATCCTTGGCAGGAAGACAATATCCGTTAGAGAGAACCAGAAATATCGGTATTATGGCGCATATTGACGCGGGTAAGACTACTCTTACCGAACGTATCTTGTACTATACCGGTGTTAATTACAAAATTGGTGATACTCATGAAGGTACTGCAACCATGGACTGGATGGAGCAGGAACAAGAAAGAGGTATCACAATTACATCAGCGGCTACAACATGTCACTGGACTCAAGAGTTTGAGCATAATAAGATTCCTGGCGCATTAGAGCATCGTATCAATATCATCGATACACCTGGACACGTAGACTTCACCGTTGAAGTTGAGCGTTCCTTACGTGTACTTGATAGTGCTGTTGGTGTATTTTGTGCTAAGGGCGGTGTTGAACCTCAGTCCGAGACAGTATGGCGTCAGGCTGACAAATACAACGTTCCGAGAATGGCTTTCGTTAATAAGATGGACATTTCCGGTGCAGATTTCTATAACGTTGTTGATATGATTAAGAGCAGATTAGGTAAGAATGCAGTTCCGATTCAGTTACCAATCGGCAAAGAAGACTTTTTCAAAGGAATCATCGACTTATTCGAGATGAAAGCTTATTATTATATTGATGATAAGGGCGAGCAGATCGAAATCAAAGAGATTCCTGATGATATGAAGGATGATGCAGAATTATACAGAGCAGCAATGATTGAATCCATCTGCGAGACAGATGATGAACTGATCGAGAAGTTCTTAGAAGGTGAAGAACCTACTAACGTTGAATTAAAAGCAGCGTTAAGAAGAGCAACCATCAGAACAGAAATCATTCCTGTAACCTGCGGTTCTGCATACAGAAATAAGGGCGTTCAGAAGTTACTGGATGCTGTACTTGAATTCATGCCTGCACCTACCGATATCGAAGATATTAAGGGTGTTGATGAGGATGGTAATGAAGTTCACAAGAAATCTTCTGATGATGAATCTTTCGCAGCATTAGCATTTAAGATTATGGCTGACCCATTCGTTGGAAAGCTTGCTTTCTTTAGAGTTTACTCCGGTACCTTAAATTCAGGTTCCTACGTATTAAACTCCACAAAGAACAAGAAGGAACGTGTTGGACGTATTCTTCAGATGCATGCTAATAAGAGAGAAGACCTTGAGAAGGTTTACTCCGGTGATATTGCAGCAGCGGTAGGCTTAAAGTCTACTACAACAGGTGATACCCTTTGTGATGAAAAGAGTTTCGTAATTCTTGAGTCCATGGAATTCCCTGAACCAGTTATTAACGTTGCAATTGAGCCTAAGACAAAAGCAGGTCAGGATAAGATGGGTGAGTCTTTAGCAAAACTTGCTGAAGAAGATCCTACTTTCAGAACTTATACAGATGAAGAAACCGGTCAGACAATTATCGCAGGTATGGGCGAGCTCCATCTTGAGATTATCGTAGACAGACTTCTTCGTGAGTATAAAGTAGAGGCTAACGTTGGTGCACCTCAGGTTGCATACAAGGAAGGCTTCACCAAGTCCGTTGAGGTTGATAGCAAATATGCTAAGCAGTCCGGTGGTCGTGGTCAGTACGGTCATTGTAAGGTTCGTTTCGAGCCTATGGATGCAAATGCTGAGAAGACTTATGAGTTCGTTAACGCAATCGTTGGTGGTGCTATTCCTAAAGAATACATTCCTGCAGTTGATGCTGGTATTCAGGAAGCTACAAAAGCCGGCGTACTTGGCGGATATCCGGTACTTGGTATCAAAGCTACTTGCTATGTGTACTTCTCGAGCCTATCATGAGAGTAGAAGTAACTGTTCCTGAGGATTACATGGGTGATGTTATCGGTGATATCAGCTCCCGTCGTGGTCGTATCGAAGGTACAGAGGATATTAACGGTACTAAGTTAATCAGAGGTTTTGTTCCATTGTCTGAGATGTTCGGTTATTCTACAACCCTTCGTTCAAAGACACAGGGACGTGGCGCTTACTCTATGTTCTTCGCATTATACGAGCCAGTTCCAAAGAGCGTACAAGAAAAAGTTTTATCTACAAAAAGTAAATAAGTTATAAACTAGTTAAAAATATGTGTATATCAATCTTTGTGCTTGAAAATATTTCATACTTGAAATATAATAGGGCATATGAGGCAATATAAACAAGCCCTTCCAGTGGAGGACGGAAAGCCGTTTCCATGGGCATAAACATTTGCTAATAGCATAATAAATTAAAGGAGGACGTTAAAAAATGGCTAAGGCTAAATTTAACAGATCAAAACCACATTGTAATATCGGTACCATCGGTCACGTTGACCATGGTAAAACAACCCTTACAGCAGCTATCACAAAGACTCTTCATGAGAGATTAGGTACTGGCGAGGTTATCGCATTCGACCAGATCGACAAGGCTCCAGAAGAGAAGGCAAGAGGTATCACAATATCTACAGCTCACGTTGAGTACGAGTCAAAGGCTCGTCACTATGCACACGTTGATTGCCCAGGACATGCTGACTACGTTAAGAACATGATCACTGGTGCTGCTCAGATGGACGGCGCTATCCTTGTTGTTGCTGCTACTGACGGTGTTATGGCTCAGACAAAAGAGCATATCTTACTTTCCCGTCAGGTAGGTGTACCTTATGTTGTAGTATTCATGAACAAGTGTGATATGGTTGATGATCCAGAATTACTTGAATTAGTAGAGATGGAAGTTAGAGACCTTTTAAATGAATATGAATTCCCAGGCGATGATACTCCTATCATCCAGGGTTCTGCTCTTAAAGCTCTTGAAGATCCTACTTGCCCTTGGGGTGACAAGATCCTTGAATTATTTGATGCAGTTGATACATGGATCCCTGATCCAGTTAGAGAGACAGATAAGCCTTTCTTAATGCCTATCGAGGACGTATTCTCCATCACTGGTCGTGGTACTGTTGCTACCGGCCGTGTTGAGCGTGGTGTTCTTCATGTATCTGAAGAAGTTGAAATCGTTGGTATCAAGGAAGAAACACGTAAAGTTGTTTGTACTGGTATCGAGATGTTCCGTAAGCTTCTTGATGAGGCTCAGGCTGGTGATAACATCGGTGCACTTCTTCGTGGTGTTCAGAGAACTGAAATCGAAAGAGGACAGGTTCTT
>JAQZBD010000146.1 GCA_029239235.1 Herbinix sp. | reverse complement strand
GACGAAATGTTTGCCCATATGCAATCCTTGCCGATTAAATATTTTGATACTCATAACCATGGCGATATCATGAGTCATTACACGAATGATATTGATACCTTGCGCCAAATGATTTCCCAAAGCTTACCACAGATGTTTTCCTCAATTATAACAGTCGTAACCGTATTCTTTGCCATGCTTGCAACAAGCATCCATCTTACGGTGTTTGTATTGGTATTCATCGTATTTATGATGTATCTGACAAAGAAAATCGGTGGAAAAAGTGCTACCTTCTTCATGAAACAGCAAGTAGCTCTCGGTGTGCTAAACGGTTACATTGAAGAAATGATTAACGGCCAAAAGGTAGTAAAGGTATTCTGTCATGAGGATCAGGCGAAAGAAAGCTTCGATCAATTAAACGAGGATTTAAGAGTAAATGCCACCGAAGCAAATCGTTATGCTAATATTTTTATGCCCATCATGGGTAATCTGGGAAATATGCAATATGCCTGTATTGCGATTTTAGGGGGTGCAATGGCCATCAGCGGCATCGGCGGTTTAACCCTGGGCGCAATTGCCAGCTTTCTTCAGTTAAGCAGAAGCTTTACTATGCCGATTAATCAGGTTTCACAGCAGATTAACTCCGTTGCTATGGCATTAGCCGGCGCGGAACGAATCTTCCAGCTTATGGATGAGAAGCCTGAATTTGATGAGGGCTACGTAACCTTGGTAAATGCGAAAGAAGAGAACGGTACTCTGCAGGAAACAGAAGAGTCCACCGGAATCTGGGCCTGGAAGCATCCTCATAGCGATGGAACACTGACCTATACCAAATTGGAGGGCGATGTAAGATTTTACGATGTTGACTTTGGATATGTGGAAGGTAAGACAGTGCTGCACGATGTATCACTATATGCAGAGCCGGGACATAAAATTGCCTTCGTTGGTGCTACCGGTGCAGGTAAGACGACGATTACAAACTTAATTAACCGTTTCTATGATATTGCGGATGGAAAGATCCGCTATGATGGTATTAATATCAATAAGATTAAAAAGAGTGATTTAAGGCGTTCCTTGGGTATCGTACTTCAGGAAACGAATTTGTTTACCGGAACAGTAATGGAGAATATCCGTTATGGTAAACTGGATGCTACACAAGAGGAGGTAATTCGAGCAGCAAAGCTTGCCAATGCCCATGATTTCATTATGAGATTACCAAAAGGTTATCAGACAGAGCTGGCAGGGGATGGTGCAAACCTTTCCCAAGGCCAGAGACAGCTGTTATCCATTGCAAGAGCAGCGGTAGCGAATCCTCCTGTCATGATACTGGATGAGGCTACCTCCAGTATTGATACCAGAACGGAAGCAATTGTTCAAAAGGGAATGGACGGCTTAATGCATGGTCGAACCGTATTTGTTATTGCCCACCGTCTATCTACGGTTCAAAATTCGGATGCCATCATGGTTCTGGAATACGGAAGAATTATCGAAAAAGGTAATCATGAGAAGCTGATTATGGAAAAAGGAAAATATTATCAGTTGTATACCGGTGCTTTTGAGCTGGAATAATAGAATAATGGGATTTTGGCTGAATAAATGACGTTATTAATTTAGGAGGTTATTGGAGGTTATTGGGTTAATAGAATGTTATAATAATTACTTCCTGGTCTTTATAATTATTTAGGCGTTAAATCTTAATATTGGAGCGGACAATGTATAGTGTCCGCTCCTTTCGTTGCTATAACTTAGAGATTACGTTTGAACCTGTATATCACCTGATCGCGTCTAGACGCGATTTTCTCAAACACAATTCAAAGAAAAAAATTGATCGATTATGTTAAAATATCATTATTGAACAAATTAATTGACTCCCCCAATAAATACCCTCAAATTTTTTTATTTTCTTCGCACATAGTAAGCGTGTAATCCGTTAAACAAATTGAGAGGAGGTTTTATAGTGTCGATCGATATTCAAGAAGAATACGACAAAATTCATCGTTATTGTTATTATAAGGTCGGTAATTCAGCTTTGGCAGAGGATTTGACTCAAGAAACCTTTCTCAAATACTTTGCACAGAATTCGTACATAGAACACGGTAAGAAACTGGCCTATCTTTATACCATAGCCCGAAATCTCTGCATAGATACTTTTCGTAAACCACAGACGGAAGCTCTCAGTGACGACATTACTGACACTGATGTTATTGAACGACTGGAGCTTAATATTACGGTTCGGGAAGCACTCAGTACGTTGCCAATGAAGGAGCAGGAGCTGTTACTTTTAAGGTATGCTAATCAGCTTTCTGTTGGTGAAATTGCTTCTATCATGGGAATTTCCCGCTTTTCGGTCTATCGAACAATAAACTCTGCCCTGGCATCTTTAAAAGTGTTACTTAAGGAGGATTTTTTATGAATAAGAGGTTGAAAAAAGCTTTGCTGGAATCCTTTACGGCGCCGCCTCCAATACGCAAAACTCAGTTTCTGCGAACACTGCGCTTCCCCAAAACTACCTATCGGGATTTTATATTAAGTCAGTTTTTCTATATCCGTAAGAGGGTATGGGTAGTTTCGGTATTCATTGTTTTGCTCGCTTGTATGACCGGACTTTTATCACCAGCCTCTATCAATTGGAATGCTGACGTCGATAAAATTTGGTGTATTTCAGCGGTACTTCCTATCCTTGCTCTTATAACGATAACAGAAATCTATCGCTGCACCGCTAATCGTATGGCGGAATTGGAAGCAAGCTGCCGCTTTAATCTAATTCAAATTATTATGGCACGAATCACGGTTCTTGGCGGAGGGAACTTTGTAACAATATTGTTACTTTTGATCATTATGAATGAGATATCTGCCTATAACATACTACAGATAATTGCCTTTATGATGGTGCCATATCTGCTGGTATGCGGCATTTGTCTTTGGATACTGAATCATGTGCGGGGACAGGAAGCGGTATTTGGCTGCAGTGCCGCCACTGGTCTTATCTGTGCAGGGAGTATTCTTTTTGGCAGCATGGCATCGGGTTTTTACACAAGTGCATCTATGTGCGGGTGGCTGGTTCTACTGGCGGCCAACTGCATTATGATTGGATTTCAGGTAAATAAATTATGGAAGCATATGGAGGATGGAACATGGAACTTATTCTTGACCGAGTGACAAAGCACTATGGGAAAATAATTGCCTGCGACCGAATTTCTCTTACCCTTAGACAAGGGGTATACGGTCTTCTAGGTGCTAATGGTGCGGGTAAGACTACAATTATGCGTATGATGTGCGGGATACTGGCACCTACCGCAGGGACGATTCGCTTTAATGGAATTGATGTTGGTCATGACGATTATAGAGATGCGTTAGGATATCTCCCCCAGGATTTCGGATATTATCCTGAATTTTCTGCCCGGGATTTCATGCTTTACTTAGCCACACTGAAGGGTTTGCCAAAGTCCCGGGCAAAGGAAAAAACAAGGGAGCTTCTTGAACTGGTTTCTCTTGAAAAAGAAGCAAAAAAGAAGATAAAAACTTTTTCCGGAGGAATGAAGCAGAGGCTTGGGATAGCCCAATCCCTGCTGAATGACCCAAAGATATTGATCCTGGATGAACCTACAGCCGGTTTAGATCCGAAGGAACGGATTCGCTTCCGTAATATGATTGCCCGTCTTGGTTCAGATCGCATTGTACTGCTTTCCACCCACATTGTCTCTGATGTAGAACATATAGCGGATACGATTCTGGTAATGAAGGATGGTCAGTTAATCCATCAAGGTACGCTGAACCATATCCTTCAGCCGATTAAGGAAAAGGTATGGGAGTGTACCGTTTCGCAGTCGGAAGCGGCAGTTTTGAGTGAAAAATATCCGGTGATCAATTTGCGTCAGGAAAATACCAGGGTGCTACTTCGTTTAATTTCAGAGACGAAGCCCTGTGATTTGGCAGTGAGTGCTCAAGCTACATTAGAGGATCTCTATTTGTATTATTTTAGCGAGGTGAGTGAAGGATGAAGGGGTTATGGAGTCTTATTAGTTACGAATATAAGAAAATTCTAAGGAAAAAAAGCGTATGGATTGCATTGATATTAGCAATTCTCATTACAATAATCAGTGTTCCGGGAACCTTGTTTGGCAGCTATTATATTGACGGTGAGCTTTATGAATCCCATCTGGAGGCAATGGTCAAGGATCGGGAATATGCACGGGATCTTTCCGGACGGAAGCTGGATAGCGATTTAATTATGGAGTCAGTAAAAGCCTACTCGAATATTCCCGGGATCGAACCGTACCAGGCTACCATGGAATATCAGAAGCTTGCTCGGCCTTATAGTGCAATTTATGGAATCAGTCGTTCTGTTTATAATACTCGCTCCCGTCGCTTTAACATGGAGGACTTTCAGGTACTGCCAAGGGAGCAGGCGGACATATTTTATATTCTGCGACATGAAAGACTGATTGATATTGTTGAAGACACTGCAATGAGCACTAAGGCTAAGGCAAAGGTGCTGGAACTGGATGACCAGATAGAGACTCCCATTACATTTTCTTATGTGGATGGCTATACAAGGTTTTTTAACCTCGCAGCTACCTTTGGATTAACAGCAGCCTTTGTCGCGGCAATCTGCATCGCACCTTTATTTTCCGGTGAATATACCTCGGGTGCTGACCAGATCATTTTATCTTCGAAATATGGTAAAAATAAGCTCATAAAGGCTAAGCTGCTGACGGGCTTCTCACTGGCAGCCCTTATTTGTCTTATGCTGATGTTGTTGTGCTTTGTACTATCCATGGCAATATTCGGATCGGACGGTGGAGGAGCGGCATTACAGCTTTATATAATGATGTCACCTTATCCGGTGACTATGGGGCAAACTGCAATATTTATGTCAGTCTGCACCTTATGCTCCTGTCTAATGACAGCAGCCATAACCATGCTATTGTCCGCAAAGCTAAGAACGCCTTTCGGTGTGATTATTCTGGTCGGAATACTTCTGATTATTCCCCTGCTATTCTTTGTACCGGAATCAATTCCTTTTTTATATAAGCTATCCCATCTTTTACCCACAAATATTATGACATTTTGGGCAGTGACGGATGGTATTCAGTTTGAATTGTTCGGATTGGTGATTAAGCCTTATGTATTTTTACCTGTATTTGCTATTCTGGTAGGTTTATTCCTGATTCCCTTTTCCTATCGTTCCTTTAAAAATCACCAGATCACCTAGCTGGCTCGAAGCGCTCGAATGTGGTTCCAGAGCTCCTAGGAAAGTAAGGAATAGATACTCCGATATACCTTGAAACCTTCAAAATCTTATGGAATTTACTTGACAAGCTCATTTCCTATCCTTTATTATGGAATAGTTTGCAGTAAATGTGAAATTATATCATAGAATAGTGTGAATGCTTGAATGCATAATTCACATTCGGCACAATTGGAGGAATTACTTTGAGTAATTATGCGAATGAGATAAAAAAAAGACGTACCTTTGCGATTATTTCTCACCCGGATGCAGGTAAAACAACCTTAACGGAGAAATTATTGCTGTATGGAGGTGCCATTAATTTAGCCGGTTCTGTAAAGGGAAAGAAGACAGATAAGCATGCCGTATCTGACTGGATGGAGATTGAAAAGCAGCGTGGTATTTCAGTTACTTCTTCAGCCATGCAGTTTAATTATGGAGACTACTGCATTAATATATTAGATACACCGGGACATCAGGATTTCTCTGAGGATACTTATAGAACCCTGATGGCAGCAGATTCAGCGGTCATGGTAATTGATGCGTCTAAGGGTGTTGAGAATCAGACAAAGAAGTTATTTAAGGTTTGTGTAATGCGTAACATTCCGATTTTCACATTTATTAATAAATTAGACCGTGAAGCCAGAGATACCTTCGAATTACTGGATGATATCGAGACGGTACTTGGTATTCGTACCTGTCCAATGAATTGGCCGATTGGCTCCGGTAAGAATTTTAAAGGTGTTTATGACCGTACTTCCAAGCATATATCTCGCTTTTATGCGGCGAATAACGGAATGAAGGAAGTAGATACGGTTGAAGTAGAACTGGGTGATCCAAGTCTGGATGATTTGATTGGTAAACAAAACCATGAAGTTCTGTCCGAAGAGATTGAATTAATTGATGGAGCCAGCAGTGAGTTCAATATAGATGAGGTTTTAGCTGGCAAATTGACTCCTGTCTTTTTCGGCTCAGCCTTAACAAATTTTGGCGTTGAATCATTCCTGAAGCAGTACTTGGCAATGACGACCTCACCTTTGCCCAGAATTTCCACAGAAGGCAAGGTTGATCCGCTCACGAATGAATTTTCTGCCTTTGTATTTAAGATTCAGGCGAATATGAATAAGGCTCATAGAGATCGAATTGCTTTTATGAGAATCTGTTCCGGTAAGTTTACCGCAGGTATGGAAGTGAACCATGTACAGGGAAATAAAAAGATACGTTTATCACAGCCGCAGCAGTTGATGGCGCAGGAAAGAACGATCATTGAGGAAGCCTATGCAGGTGATATTATAGGTGTCTTCGATCCGGGAATCTTCTCCATTGGGGATACTCTGTGTATGCCTGACCAGAAGTTTGTATATGAAGGGATTCCGACCTTCTCACCGGAGCATTTCGCTAAGATACGCCAGGTGGATACCATGAAGAGAAAGCAGTTCTTAAAGGGTATTACCCAGATAGCACAGGAAGGTGCAATTCAGATTTTCCAGGAATATAATACGGGTATGGAAGAGATCATCGTGGGAGTAGTAGGTGTTCTCCAGTTTGATGTATTGAAATTCCGTCTGGAATCCGAGTATGGTGTAGAGATTCGTATGGAGACACTGGCATATGAATATATCAGGTGGATTGAAAACAAGAATATTGATGTGAGTAAGCTCAGTGTATCTTCTGATACGAAGAAGATTAAAGACTTAAAGGGGAATCCGCTCCTTATTTTTGTAAATCGTTGGAGTATTCAAATGGCACAGGAGCGTAATCCGGGGTTGGAGCTTTCTGAATTTGGTAAGGCTTAAAGTTAGGAGCCGTGCCTGAAGGTGGAGTTCATATTAGAAAAAAGTCTTTAAATTTTCGCAAAGGAAGTTTATTGAAATCTAAAAAAATGGAAAGCACAGCGGTGATAACGTTGTGCCTTCCATTTTTTAATAGGCTAAACTAAATTACTTTACCTCTAAGAATGATTCGGTTAATGCTTAAGTCTCTGTTTAACAATACTATATTAGCATATTTTCCGGGAGTGATACTTCCATACTGATCATAAATTCCGATCTGTTTTGCAGGATTGACTGCCGCACATTTAACAGCACTTTCTAAAGGGATACCCATAGATACAGCAGTGGTCATACATGCCATAAGATTAGTAGTTGAGCCTGCAATGGTTCCATCGATGAGGGTAGCCTTGTTCCCGGTAACAAATACCTTTTGTCCGCCTAAGGAATATTCCCCTTCCTTTAATCCGGTAGCCATCATACTGTCGCTGACTAGGATAATACGGTCATCACCAAACATTTTAAAGGTTGCCCGAACAACGCTGGGAGCGATATGTACTCCGTCACAGATTAATTCCACCTTCACATGCTCAGCATCCATTGCTGCACCGACAACACCCGGCGCCCGGTGGGTAAAGGCTGGCATTGCATTATATAGATGTGTTACATTGCTGGCACCGCTTTGAAATGCTTCGGTAGCGGTATCATAATCTGCAGTGGTATGCGCCACAGAAACAACAACCTCGTCCTTTATAGCTCTAATGAATTCCATGGAACCTTCTTCTTCCGGAGCGATAGCAACTAATTTTATTAATCCATTGGAGAGCATTTGCATTGTTTTATAATGTTCTATGTCTGGATGCTTTAAATATGCTCCGTTCTGAGCACCCTTCTTCTCATAGCTTAAATATGGACCTTCCATATTAATGCCCACAAGACTTGCACCTTGTTGACTTTCATAGGAAGCAGCATTTTTAAATATCTTAGTCAGTTCCTCATACCCCAGGGTCATAGTCGCCGGTGCGATGCTTGTAATGCCCTGACTGCTTTCGTAGTCGGCAATTGCCTGGACTGCTTCAAATGTCCCATCACAGAAGTCGTATCCGACACAGCCATGCAAGTGGATATCCGTCAGACCCGGTATAGCATAGAGACCTTCGGCATCAATAATATCTGTTTCGGAAGAAGCAGAAGTTGCAGCAATTCTATCATCCTTAATATAGATATCCTCTTTTGCAAAACTACTACTTTCCTGAAATACAAGAGCATTTCTAATAATCATGGAATAACCTCCTTAACGTTTCGATAATAAGGATAGGGCAGCCTGGTCTGCGACAATTGTAACATCCTTATGAAGTTGAAGGATGGAAGCTTGAACCGAAGGAATAATAGGTCCTTCAATTACTTCCTTTAGTATCCGGGCTTTTCCTTCACCACTGACAATAACTACAATTTTCTCTGCTTCCATGATATTTCCAATACCCATGGTATAGGCATATCTTGGGATTTCATCAGGATTTTCGAAAAATCGCGCATTAGCATCTATCGTACTTTGAGTTAATTCAACACAGTGTGTGGTTCTTTTGAAATCTCCATCGGGTTCATTAAAACCTATATGACCGTTATTTCCTAGGCCTAAAAGCTGTAAATCAGCACCGCCTAAGGACGAGATAACCTGGTCATAGCGGCTGCATTCTTTTTCAGCATCAACCTCCAAGCCATTAGGAATATTAACGTTTTTTAAATCAATGTTAATATGCTTAAAGAAGTTTTCATACATAAAATAATAATAGCTTTGGGGATTATCCTTTGACAATCCTTTATATTCATCCAGATTAACTGTTTTGACTTCTGAAAAATCAAGATCACCTTTGTTATACCATTCAATTAACTGCCTATAAGTGCCGATGGGGGAAGAACCCGTTGCAAGACCAAGTACGCAGTTTGGCTTTATTATAACCTGTGCAGAGATGATGTTGGCAGCCTTTCTGCTCATTTCCTGATAATCGTTTGTTTCAATAATTTTCATTGTTATCCGTACCTTTCAGTTTTAGTAGCTATTCGACGAGGAACAGGTCTTTCGCATTTTTTATAATTGAATCATAGCACTATCAATGTTAAGAATCAAGTGAGAAAAAAATATAATTTTCAAAAATTTAATTAAAGAATTGTTAAATATAAACAAATTAATATATTTATTTATATTTAAAATAGTATATAATTAATAAAATGACATCATATATAGCAAATATAATCAAGAAATACCAAGAAAAATAAAAATTTTGGTTTCTGTTATATAAGTTATCAGAAGTGATAAAATATTATTCTGAGGTAAGTAATTATGAGCGATTTTTTGAAAAAAATTGAAGCTACCTATGGTCAATTTACTAAGGCCGAAAAGAAGGTAGCAGATTATATTTTAAACTATCCCAAGCAGGTAATCTTTATGTCAATTACAGACCTGGCAGCAGCCTGTGAGGTGGGAGATACCAGTGTGTTTCGGTTCTGTAGAACAATGAGTCTACAAGGCTATCAGGAATTTAGAATGCAGTTATCTCTTAGTATGAGCAATAAATCAGAGATTGAGAACACTGCCGGAATACAGCCAATTAATTTAGAAGATTCCTTTGAAATCATATCCAATAAGGTTCTTCAGAACAATATGAGTGCTATTAAAGAGGCTCATTCCTTATTAAAACCCGAAGAGATTGCAAGAGCCATGTATTATTTTGAAAAGGCGGAGAGGATTTATTTCTTTGGAGTTGGTACAAGTATGGTATCAGCACTAGCGGCGACGAATAAATTCTTAAAGATAACGCCAAAGGTAAATTGTTTTATGGATTCCCATATGCAAGCCATGGTAGCATCGATGATGACACAAAATGATCTTGCAATTGTAATATCCTATTCCGGCTCCACCAAGGATTCCATACAGACGGCAAGGCTTGCGAAAGAAAATGGTGCAAAGGTAATCATTATAACAAGATATGAAAAATCACCGCTTTCAAATTATGCAGATGTTACTATTTTGTGCGGTGCCCATGAAGGTCCCTTAGAAGGAGGCTCCACCTCCGCACAGATCAGCATTCTATATCTTATTGATCTATTATATATGGAATATTATAAGAAACGGTATGAGGCCAGCAATGTAAATAATCATAAGACAACAGAATCGGTATTAAACAAATTATATTAAGATATAAGCGTATACTGACACAACGCCAAGGCAACTTTCTTTAAGAAAAAGCTAAGAATTTGATTAGAGTATCATCAGGAGTATTGCAATTGCTGGTATAACGTAATAAGATGAATCGTATAAAATACACAAAGGAAAGGGAGCGTTGAACATGGGGTGTTTGGGTAATATTATATGGTTTATATGCGGAGGATTTTTAAGTGGATTAGGCTGGATCATATCAGGGGTGCTATGGTGCATAACTATTATAGGAATTCCAGTGGGTATGCAGTGTTTTAAATTTGCAGAACTGGCCTTCTTCCCCTTTGGAAAAGAAATTAGATATGGCGGAGGTGCCGGTTCCTTATTATTAAATATTATTTGGATCATCGTTACCGGAATACCAATGGCAGTAGCATCAGTAATCTTTGGTGCAATATTATGCGTTACGGTTATTGGAATACCCTTTGGGCTGCAACATTTTAAGATTGCGAAATTAGCATTAATGCCTTTTGGGTCAACAATTGAAAGAATTTAGTTGTAATCCCTGTTAGCTGAGCTTCTATAAGCTTAATGTTAAACAGGGATTTTAAATTGAATATATAACCTTTATTTTAAACACCCGGAAAGGTACAAGTGGAATGCATTCTAATATTTTTCTTCGGTTGACAGAGATGGTATAAATTGTATAATTAACTTAGCTTCCTGTCACTGATAAGAAGATAAGATAACATAGATAATATTCAAGGAAAGGTGAGAGATAAGGAATGGAAGAATTAAATTTTTATATGCCTACGAAAGTCATCATGGGAGAGGACTGTGTTACGAAACAAGCGGCTTTGCTAAAGGAGTATGGTGCGAGAGCGCTGATTGTTACGGGAACTAATTCGGCAAGAATGAATGGCGCCTTACAAGATGTGGAAGAAGCTCTGCAAAGCCAGGGAATACAATATGATCTATTCGATCGAATCATGGCAAACCCTACGGTGGCTTGTGTTTATGAAGGGGCAGCCTATGCAAAAGAAAAGAATTCCGATTTTATTATTGGAATTGGCGGAGGCTCACCCATGGACGGGGCAAAAGCAATCGCCTTACTTGCAGTACAAGACATTGCCGAAGAAGAAATATTTCTAGGGAAATTCGTGAGTGAAGCGTTACCTTTGGTATTGATACCTACAACTGCCGGAACCGGATCTGAGGTTACTCCTTATTCTATTTTAACGAATACTGCGGGACAAACTAAGACGAGTATATCTTCTCCTGCAATTTTTCCGAAATTAGCCCTCCTTGATGCGAAATATATGAGAGAGTTGTCCGTAAAAATCACAATTAATACAGGAATTGATGCCCTTTCTCATGCAATCGAAGGGATGTTATCGGTTAAAGCAACCAGGGTGAGCGATGGTATCGCAATGCAGAGTATTCAGGAAATTGTACCTTGCTTATCTGCACTGTCACCGGATAATCATAAGCCGGCTACTGAGATAGCAATACAAATTCGTGAGAAGCTCTTATATGGCTCCATGCTGGCAGGAGTCGTTATCTCTCACACAGGTACTACAGCCGTTCATTCCATGGGCTATTCTCTAACCTATTTTAAGAACATTGATCATGGAAGGGCAAATGGGCTTTTACTGCCTAGCTTTTTGAGATTTATTATGAAGCATGATGCTGCCTTGATCAAACAAATTCTATCGGCTATGGCATTTTCATCTTTAGATGATTTGGAAGCACTGTTCCTTAGACTTTTAGGAGAAAGAGAGCAAATTACAGGACAAGATATAGAAAAATTTGCAGGAATTGCAATTAAAGCGAAAAATATATTGAATTCCAAGATAAAACCGGAAAAAGAAGATTTAATCCGAATGTATGAAAGAAGTCTGAATGTAATATAAATAGAAATGAGTTTGTACTTCTAGCAAGTGATAATAAACAGTGATTGGTTAAATAAAATATATGGCATACTAAGTGAAATATTGAATGGATAAATAAATGATATTGACAATCGATAGTCCTGCTGTTATTATCTTAGATAATGTGGGCAAAGGCGTTCCGAAGAGGAGACTTTGCCCATTTTTTTACAGTATTAAAAGGATTGTCTGAAAAGAACTATCTCTAAATAGTTAAATGATACCGATCCCAACAATATGAGTAAGGAGTGAACAATATGAAGAACTATACAAAAAAAGATATTATGAGAATGGTGGAAGAGGATGATGTAGAGTTTGTCCGTCTGCAGTTCACTGATATGTTTGGTAATCTGAAAAATGTAGCGATAACAGCAAGTCAGCTTGAGAAGGCTTTAAATAATGAATGTATGTTTGACGGCTCCTCAATTGAAGGCTTTGTGCGTATTGAAGAGTCCGATATGTTCTTATATCCGGATTTAGATACCTATGTAACATTTCCATGGAGACCGCAGCAGGGCAAGGTTGCACGTCTCATTTGCGATGTATACGATACCGAACGTAAACCATTTAAGGGTGATCCAAGATATGCGCTGAAAAAGGTAATTGATGAAGCAGCAGAATTGGGATATACCTTTGATGTTGGTCCGGAACTTGAGTTCTTCTTATTTCAGTTAGAGGAGAATGGCAATCCTACGACAATAACCAATGAAAGAGCAGGTTATTTTGATTTAGGTCCTTTGGATTTTGGTGAAAATGCAAGAAGAGATATGGTTCTCACCATGGAGGAGATGGGCTTTAAGATTGACGCATCCCATCATGAGGTGGCACCTGCTCAGCATGAAATTGATATTAAATACACAGATGCCCTTACAGCAGCTGACAGTGTTATGACCTTTAAGCTGGTTGCACGGACAATCGCAAAGCGTCATGGCTTACATGCAACCTTTATGCCAAAACCTAATTATGGTGTAGATGGCTCCGGTATGCATATCAATGTGTCCTTGAAAAAGGATGGGAAGAATATCTTTGATGATCCTTCCGACAAATTAGGTCTGAGTAATGAGGCTTATCAGTTTATCGCTGGAATTATGAAGCATATGGAGAGTATGACTGCGATTACAAATCCTCTTGTAAACTCTTATAAGAGACTTGTTCCAAATTATGAAGCTCCGGTTTACATTGCTTGGTCTGCTTCCAATAGAAGTCCTTTGATTCGTATCCCGGCGGGACGAGGTTCGGCAGCCAGAATCGAGCTTAGGAGCCCGGATTCAGCAGCCAATCCTTATTTGGCCTTGGCAGTATGCCTTGCAGCGGGTCTGGATGGAATTAAGAATAAGCTGACCCCTCCGGATAGTGTTGATAAGAATCTTTTTAATTTGTCGAAAGAAGAAAGAGAAGTACTAGGAATAAAGAGTCTTCCATCCACTCTCGCAGAAGCAATTGAGAAGATGGAGCATTGTGATTTTGTTCATGAGGTTCTGGGAGAGCATATTAGCAAAAAATACATTGAAGCAAAACGTTCTGAATGGGAAGCATATCGTGATCAGGTAACCCAGTGGGAGATTGATCAATATCTCTATCGGATTTAGTCTGCTTCATCTCAAATCAATACTTTTAAGGGGAAAAGAGGTGAACAGATGTGTTTAGCGTAATAGTTGGATTTCCAAGAGTAGAAGATGCAAACAGTATTAAGAATGTAATAAACAGAAATGGCTTTACTGTTAGTGAAGCCTGTACGACCGGAGCACAGATTGTGTCCTTGGCCAATGATTTGGATGAGGGTATTGTTGTATGCGGCTACCGATTTCCTGACATGCACTATAGTGAATTGAACAACTATTTACCAAAAGGTTTCGAGATGCTTTTGATTGCTTCGCCAGAAAAACTGGAGTTTTGTCAGAATAACAATATCGTCTGTTTACCTATGCCGATCAAGACCCACGACCTGCTTAATACACTTCAGATGATGTCCTATCAATATCAGAAGAGAAAGAAAAAGGACAAAGAGAAGCCAAAACAGCGAAGTGAAGAACAAAAGGCTATGATTCAAAAAGCAAAGCTGGTGCTAATGGATCGTAACAATATGACCGAAGAGGAAGCACATCGCTATTTGCAGAAAACAAGTATGGATAGCGGTACCAATCTGGTAGAGATGGCAGAGATGGTATTAAAGATGTATTACGCGTAATTAAAATAATTTTAAGTGGGCTGTTGCATCTTGATAGAATCGGATGCAACAGCCCATTTTAAAAATAGGCTTTACCCAGGTGGCTGTTTTTGTTATAATAGCATAAAATTGATAATTGAGAAAAATATCGTATTTATTCTTTTGTTGTAGAGCACTATTTGCAGTATTTTAAACATTATAATGCTATTTTCTTAAAATAATGTTGTTTGAAATGAAATAGAACTCAAAAATAGAAAATATGGTGGAAAGACAGGTGCGCGTTATGAAGTTTACAAAAATGCATGGGTGCGGCAATGATTATGTTTATGTGGACTGTACAAAAAGTATGATAGAGGATATCAGCGAGACAGCAATTAAGGTAAGTGACAGGCATTTTGGTATTGGTTCCGATGGTTTGATTTTGATTCGATCATCAGAAACCGCTGATTTTATGATGGATATGTATAATAATGACGGCTCCCGTGGTAAAATGTGTGGGAATGGAATTCGCTGTGTTGCAAAGTATGTTTATGATAACGGTTTAACAGATAAACAACAAATTAAGATAGAGACGTTAAGTGGCATCAAAGAGCTTAATTTTATAGTGGAACAGGGGAAAGTAACCAGTGTAACTGTGGATATGGGAGCACCGATTACAAAGCCTTCCTTAATACCAGCCGTATCTGACAAGGATATCTTAGTTGCTGAGCCAATTACTGTAGGTGACAAGGAATATCAGGTTACCTGCGTATCCATGGGCAATCCCCATGCGGTGGTATTTGTTGATGATACAAAGGAGTTACCGTTAGAACTAATTGGCCCGAAGTTCGAGCATCATATGATGTTCCCGGAACGTGTTAACACAGAATTCATTCATGTGGTAGATCGTCAAACGATTGAGATGCGCGTATGGGAACGAGGTTCCGGTGAGACTTTAGCCTGTGGAACCGGTGCTTGTGCCAGTGTTGTAGCATGTATTTTAAATGGATTTACAGATCACGAGGTTACGGTAAAGCTATTAGGCGGAGAGCTGAAGATTCGTTTTGACCAGGAAAATAACAAAGTATATATGACCGGTCCTGCGGCAAAGGTATTTGACGGAGAAATTGAGCTGTAATCATAGAAATTCATGAAAAAGCTCCAAAATAATATAAATAAAAGACTGGGAAGATCAATTCTACCCATGGAAAGGTATGGTTTTTATATGTTTAAAATCAATGAAAATTATTTAAAATTACCAGGAAGTTATCTCTTCTCTACCATTGGTAAAAAGGTTAGAGAATTTAGTGATGCAAATCCGGATAAGAAAATTATTCGTTTGGGTATTGGTGATGTAACCCTGCCGCTTGCACCTTCCATTATCACCGCTTTACACGGTGCGGTAGATGAGATGGCAGTAAAGAGTTCTTTTAAGGGATATGCACCGGATTTAGGATACGAGTTCTTACGCCAGTCAATTGCAAAGTACGATTTCAAAGCGCGCGGTGTCGATATCGCACTAGATGAGATCTTCGTAAGTGATGGTGCAAAAAGTGATTCCGCTAATATTCAGGAGATTTTTGATGTAAATAATAAGATTGCGGTTTGTGATCCTGTTTATCCGGTATACGTAGATGCTAATGTTATGGCAGGCAGAACCGGTGATTACATTTCTGAAACCGGTAAATGGACAAACGTAATTTATATGCCTTGCACCAAAGAGAATAATTTTGCTCCGGAGCTTCCACAGGAAACACCGGATTTGATCTATCTTTGCTTCCCGAATAACCCGACAGGTTCTACCATTACAAAGGATGAACTGCAGAAATGGGTTGATTATGCAAATAAGGTCGGAGCTGTTATTATCTATGATGCAGCATATGAAGCTTATATTTCAGAGGAGAATGTTCCTCATACCATTTATGAGTGTGAAGGTTCAAAGACCTGTGCAATTGAGATTAGAAGCTATTCCAAAAATGCAGGCTTTACCGGAACCAGACTTGGTTATACGATTGTTCCAAAGGAATTAAAATCCGGTGAGGTATCACTGAATAGTTTGTGGGCAAGACGTCATGGTACCAAGTTTAATGGAGCTCCTTATATCACACAAATTGCAGGTGATGCAGTTTATTCTGAAGCAGGTAGACGTGAAACAAAAGAGCAGATTGCTTATTATATGAATAATGCTAAGGTAATCCGTGAGGGATTAAAAGCAGCAGGTTACTCCGTTTCCGGCGGTATCAATGCACCATATATCTGGATGGAGACACCGAAGGGTATGACTTCTTGGGAATTCTTTGATTATTTATTAGAGAAGGCAAATGTCGTTGGAACTCCTGGTTCAGGCTTTGGACCAAATGGTGAAGGATATTTCCGTCTGACCTCCTTTGGTACTTATGAAAGTACAATCGAGGCAATTGAAAGAATTAAAAAGCTGTAAGTATAGATAAGGGAACTACTGCGAAGAGTATATACTGCTGCAGTGGTTCCCTTGATTGTTTTTATTCTGAATAAATTTGAGATCTATTAGTTAGTAATTTGCGAGATCTATTTTGATGGTTGACAAGATGAGATAGGAGTAGTATATTCAATATATAATTACACTCCCCTGGGGGGTGGGTGTTGAAGGAAAGGTGACCATATGAAGAAGATAATAGAGATTAATGGTATGAGTTGTGAGCATTGTAGTGGAAGAGTAGAAAAGGCATTAAATGCAATTGATGGTGTTAGTGCAAAAGTTGAATTAAAGAAGAATCGTGCCATCGTAAACCTTGCAAAGGATGGCATTAATGACCAAACCTTAAGTGAAGCTGTGACAGAAGCTGGCTATGAAGTAGTTTCCATTGCTGAGAAGAAAGGGTTATTCTCATAATAAGGGAGGAAGGCAATGAAGGCTGACAAGGATAAGGTAGGACGTTTATTGAAAACGGCAAGAGGTCAGATTGATGGAATCCTAAAAATGATTGAGGATGACCGTTACTGTGTCGATATTTCCAATCAAATTATTGCGACAGAGGCCATTTTGCATAAAGCAAACAGAGAAGTCCTTCATGCGCATATTGATGTTTGCTTAAAAGAAGCAATAGCAGCAGATAACTCAGAGGAAAAGCTGCAGGAAATCAGAACTATAATCGATAAATTGACAAAATGATTCTGATTTGGTTTCTTACAGGTTATATCAAAGGTGATACAAATAAAGTGGATAGCAAAAATTAAAAATAATGACAAAATTTAAATAATAGGGTATCTGATAGTTTTTTTAAAATCGGATACCCTATTTTTATTAATTGATATTAAAATGCACGGTGGTTTAATTCTTTAACGAAATGGCTATAACGTGATATTTGATAATTTTTACTCGAACTGTTATAATTGTTGTTAATTAATAGAGGAATTACCAGGTATTACTATTATTTTGTCATTTTAGAATACTTGCTGATACACAGGTATCAAACAAAACAGTAGGCTATCGTTAGATACGGAATGGAGACAAAAGATGATATATCCAAAAAACTTGGAGAAAGGCTATAAAATTGGAGTTACCGCACCTTCAGCAGGATTTGTTGAAGAAATTGACTTAATACGTTTAGAAAACGGAATAAAGAATTTCGAAGTCCTTGGGTATCCGGTTCTTGTGACTGATAATGTTAGAACACAGGAAAAGGGAAGAAGCTCAGATGGTAAAACAAGAGCGAAAGAAATGCAGCAGCTTTTTCTCAATGAGGAGGTTGGTGCAATCATAGCTGCCAGCGGTGGGGATTATCTTTTTGAGATGCTATCCTACACTGATTTTGAAGTAATAATGAAAAATCCCAAGTGGATTCAGGGATATTCCGACACAACAGGAATATTATTTACAATAACAACGAATTTAGATATAGCAACAATTTATGCAAATAATTTCGGAAGCTTCGGGATGGAGATCTGGCATAGTTCTTTAGTAGATAATCTAGGGATTTTGGAAGGACAGGATATAGAACAAAGAAGTTTTGATAAATTCCAGGATGGATTCAAGAAAAAAATCACAGGCTATGAGGGGTTTGAATTAGAAAAAGAGGTAAGGTGGATAAATCTTTATCCTGAGGGCTGGGATGCTAACAGTGAACTTTTCATAAAAGGCCGTGCTCTTGGAGGTTGTCTGGATGTATTGCTTAACCTCATTGGAACCAGATTTGATAAAACCAGGGAATTTATTCAGCGATATCAGGAAGATAAGATCGTATGGTTTTTAGAAAGCTTTGATCTGGGAAATGAGGCTTTAGTTCGAGGGTTATGGCAATTAAAGGAAGCAGGCTGGTTTGAACATACCGCCGGATTTATCTTTGGGCGCCCTGCTATGTACCGTTCTGATACGGAGACCACATATGAAGAAGCTGTGGAATCTGTTCTGGGAGAACTAGGGGTGCCGATTATACTCGATGCAGATATCGGTCATAAACCGCCTCAAGTAGCAATGATGAATGGTGCAATTGTTGAGGTCAGCAGTCAACATGGGAAAGGTAAAATTGTGTTCAATCGAAAATAGAAGATGATGGGGGCTTTGGATGTGGAGAGAGACAATAAAACAGACTTTTTAAATGATGCGAAAGAGAGACTGAAAAAAGCATGGAACAGGGATGTTAATATTAATGCAAAGAATTTTTTTGGATCCTTATTCTATTTAATTATTTCAATTATGTACCTGGAAATAATATTTCATGTCCTGATTTATCGTAATATCAATATAAAGATTATCTATCCAATTCTCTTTGCAGTACCCTTTGGAATGATAATCAATTTTATCATCGGCTTATTTCCTCCCAAAGTGAATAAAGCATTACTTTGGTGCGTTATGTTTGTTATGTCGATTGTATTTTGTATTCAGCTTATTTATTTTTCTATTTTTAAAGTATTTTTTTCCTTTCAATCCTTGGGATTAGCGGGGGATGCATTTACTAATTTCGGAAAAGAAATTCTAATAGCTCTCAAAGCAAATATGGGAGGACTGATATTATTATTGCTGCCAGTATTATTACTAGGCTTACTGGTAAATAAGCAAATTGATTATTCCAGGCGGGGCTTAAAGGAGCAGCTTGGCTTACTTTCAACAGTTATCATAAGTCATGCCATTGCAGTTATTGC
>JAQZBD010000145.1 GCA_029239235.1 Herbinix sp. | reverse complement strand
CGTCCGTAAGATCTTTGGGGATGACTGTTATGAAAGAGATTTATCAGACAATAATAGCTTTTCCTATTGGATTCGCAGTGCTGAGGAATCCGTCCGGGATATGCTTAGAGATATATTAAAATAGGTCCTTTCAAAGGACTTATTTTTTTACTCATATCGGTAAATTTGTTCGAATGAGGTAAAATTCGACATAATTCTGCTCGAGAATGGCTCTAAATGTCACAAGAGGATTGAAGCAAGAATATATTATTTATACAACGGACGGGTGAACTCTGGGCAAATCCCAATCATAAGATATTTATTGTAATGTAAGTGTGTAATCAGGGTCATAGGATTTTATGAAATGAGGTATTTATGAAATATTTATTTGTGGTAGCACATCCTGATGATGAGGTGTTGGGTGCAGGCGGAACAATCGGAAAGCTTACCGGTAAAGGCAACAGCGTGGAGGTATGTATTCTCAGTGGAGAGGCTGGGGCAAGAAAAAATAGACCGGAGACTGAAAAACTAAATCAGGATATTGTGGGATGTAACAAGATACTTGGGGTAAAGAGAGTTTTCCTTGGCAGCTTTCCTAATATTGAGTTTAACTGTGTTCCCCATCTAAAGCTGGTACAGTTTATAGAAAAGATTTTAACGATAACGCAGGCAGATATTATATTTACGCATCATCCCAGTGATTTGAACAATGACCATTACCATACATCCGTTGCTTGCCAGGCAGCAGTCCGTCTTTTTCAGCGTAACAGCACTATTAATCCTATTAAAGAATTAAATTACATGGAAATCCCATCCTCGACAGAGTGGGGGCTGAATACCTCGTTTCAACCCTTTACGCCGAATCTGTTTGTAGAAATAAAGGAAGAGGGACTAAACAGAAAGCTGAAGGCACTGTCACAGTATGAGGGGGTAATGAGAGATTATCCCCATCCACGGAGTGAGACGGCAATCAAGGGCTTAGCTGCATACCGGGGATGTCAGGCTGGTATGGAGTATGCTGAATGCTTTGAAACCGTCTTTCGGAGAGAAATATAATAAATCAGTGAGAAAGAGACTGCAATGAGTGGAATATATGAAGCTAAATTAAAACAAATATTAGATAGGATCATCTGTGGCGGACTATTGTTATTTCTGTGGCCCCTGCTTCTTATCATAAGTGGCCTTATTAAGCTGGAGGATGGGGGAAGGGTTTTGTTTACCCAGTACAGACTCGGCAAAGACAGAAGATTATTTAAAATCTATAAATTTAGAACGATGAAGGAAAACCATGATAATCCGCAGTTGAGAGCATTTCTAGGAGATAACCGGATAACTCGGATAGGAGCTGTTCTTCGAAAAACCAGTTTGGATGAACTGCCACAGCTCATTAATATACTAAAAGGAGATATGGCTATCATTGGCCCCAGACCTATATTGCCGGAGGAAGTGGATACTCCTAAAGGTGAGTTCCCCTATGAAAATAGGTTCTCCTGCCTTCCCGGCTTGTGTTGCAGCGTAGATATTAAGTACCGTGCAGCGGCTGATAGGGAGCTGCAATTCACAATGGATACTTCTTATGCTGAGAATATTAGATTATCAGAGGATATAGCCATTGCTCTACGAATCGTTGGAACCGTGATAAGAGGTAAAAATGTATACCGGGATGAATAAAATTAGATATTTTCAAAAGGTAAGCGAAAAG
Organism: Herbinix sp.; assembly: GCA_029239235.1. GTDB lineage: Bacteria > Bacillota > Clostridia > Lachnospirales > Lachnospiraceae > Mobilitalea. Next base: position 15,462 of record JAQZBD010000145.1, on the reverse strand, counting down.
AAAAAAAGCTATTGTATTGCCAGCTAATCAGAGCCGCCATAGGCAGCTTGCATAGAAAAATCAATACGCACAAGGAAGTTACAACTACAGTCGGTGTGTGTAAGGATGGAGGAAAGTATGAGGATTGCGATCCATCAGCCGGACTATATTCCTTATTTAGGATATTTTTATAAGATTTCCAAGGCTGATTTGTTTGTATATTTAGATGATGCTCAATTTTCCAATGATAATATGCATCACAGAAACTATATTAAGACGCCCCAAGGTAAGAAGAGACTTACTATTCCCCTTAAATATCATTTTAAGGACAGCATCAAAGAGGTTCGAACCAAAGATGAGATTAACTGGAGGGAAAAGCACCTCAATCTAATGACGGTTAATTATCAAAAGAGCCCATATTTTAACGATATATTTCCGATTATCAGGGAACTGCTGCTCACAGAGTATGACAATTTGGCTGATATGAATATGACTATAAACCGGTACATTCTTTCCGGCTTTGGTCTTCGTACGCCCGTTGTGAAAGCTTCGGATTTGAATATCTCTTCTAGAAGAGAGGAAAGAATTTTTGATATTTGCTCAGCTTTAAAAGCCGACGAATATTATTCAGGGCTCGGCGCCGCAGCTTATCAAAGCAGAGAGAATTTTGAAAAGAGGGGAATTAAGCTTTCCTATTCGGATTATAAGCCGTTCTCCTACCCGCAGCTATGGGATTCTTTTGAGAATAATCTGTCTGTAATAGATTATCTGTTTAACTGTGGTTTTGATTGGAACAGAGTATTAAAGAACGTAGGGAAGGGAGAAGATTTATGAAGATTATCATAGCAGCAAGTTACGGACCCTCGCTCCTTAACTTTCGAAAAGATTTAATAAAGGAAATGATAAAAAAAGGGCACAGTGTAACCTGTATATCCGTGGAACCGAAGGAAATGCTGGAGGAGCCCCTGGCAGCACTAGGAGCCTCCTATGAGTCAGTGGGAGGAAGCAGAACAGGGCTCGGATTCCTTGAGAACTTAGCAATATTTTTTTGCTATTTGAAGCTGCTCTTTAGACTTAAGCCTGATCTTTGCTTTTTTTACATGCCAAAGCCCATAGTATTTGGAGGAACTGCGGCAATTATCCTGGGAATAAAAAGAATATATCCCTTTATTACGGGCTTAGAGACACCATTTTATTCAAAGGCTAAGAAGGATATTTTTATTCGAGTTCTTCTTTGTGTCTTTTATAAATTTGTCATTCATTTTAGTAAAGCCTGCTTTTTTATGAATCAGGATGATATTACTCGAATGAGAAAGTTAAAGGTAATAAGAAAGGAGAAAGCCGTCTTAGTCAATGGTTCCGGTGTTAATATGGAGCACTTTACCATGCTTCCCCTGCCGGAGGAACCCCGCATCTGTATGACAGCGAGATTGGTGGAAGGTAAGGGCGTCAGGGAGTATTTTGAGGCTGCTCTGTTACTAAAGAACAAATACCCGGAAGTTCCTTTTCTTCTCGTAGGTGGCTTCGACGAACATAAGGAAGGGATTAAGGAGGAGGAGCTGGATGCTTTACTAAAGGAAGGGGCTGTGGATTACTACGGTTATGCGGAGGATGTAAGACCTTACCTGGAGTATTGCTCCATATTCGTACTTCCTTCCTATCATGAAGGGAATGGACGAAGTATTGTGGAAGCTATGGCAGCCGGAAGAGCAATCGTTACCACGAATGTCCCTGGGTGCAGAGATACTGTAATGGAGGGCTATAACGGTTTTTTGGTACCGCCAAGGGATGGAAGGGCATTGGCAGAAAAGCTGGAGGTATTGATTCAAAATAAAAAGCTCAGAGAATCCATGGGTAACTCCTCTTACCTGCTATGCCGGGAGAAGTTTGAGGTAAATAAGATAAATAATACCCTGCTGCAGACGATGGGCCTATAGTGTGAATTATTGAAAGGCATAATTTACATCCGACATTGAGCGGCCTCACGGTCGAATGTTCGTTAGAGGAGGGGATTGGTTTGGGCAGAAATATACTGAGAATATATTACCGCTTGCCGGTTTTCTGTCAGAATATTGCCATCAGCTGTTATGGCCTGATGATTTATATTGGGCGTTACACAGGTGTTTATCATCGATATCTTAAGCTGTTCTCCAGAAATAAACACCGGAAGCTGGAAAAGGAATTAAGGATTCAGAACAAAAGATTCCTGCGGCTCCTTCATTATGCCGCCCGGAAAAGTCCCTTTTACCGGGAATACTACCGGGATATTCCTATCCAGAAGATTAAATCAGTGGGGGATATTAACAGGCTTCCGGTTCTTAGCAAAGATATATTAAAGGAGAATATAAACCGTATCTACACAATATCCAAAGGAGGGAGTCTGCACTTTTCTACCGGGGGAACCGGGGGGATACCTCTTGTTGTGAGGAAAAGACCCAGAGATGTGCAGCAAAGGATGGCTTATCTGGATGCCTACAAGCTGAACTTTGGATTTCGAAATAATAAGATGAGATCCGCAAGATTTTTTGGAAAGAAGATTGTAGAAGAGGACCCTAAAAGACCGATATTCTGGAGAACAAACTATCCTCTAAGACAGCGTCTTTATTCTACCTACCATCTGACAGAGAAGAATCTCCCATACTATATCAGGGATTTAAATCATTATAAGCCGCAAGCCATTGATGGCTTCGTCTCTGCAATCTACACGATTGCCAAATATATGGAAGAGAATCATATTGCTCCTACCTTTACACCGAAGGCTGTATTTACCACTTCAGAGACGGTTCTTCCCTATCACCGGGAAACCATTGAGAAGGTATTTTGCTGCCCTTTATCAGATCAATATGCCTCTAATGAAGGTGCACCCTTTATTATTCAGTGCAGCAAAGGTTCCTATCACGAGGCTATTGATACGGGAATCTTTGAGCATATTCAGACGGAAAATGGAATTAAACTGTTGGTGACAGGCTTTGATACCTTTGGTACACCTCTGATTCGATATGATATTGGGGATATCGTCCTTTTGGAAGAGGGAATGACCTGTTCCTGTGGTAGTATCCATCCGGTAATTAAGGGGATTGCAGGAAGAGAGGCGGAATACCTTGAGACCGGAAAGGGGCGGTTCAGCCAGGTTCAGTTATCTGTGCTGATCAGTCAGTTATCAGGTATGGTTGAGCAGCTGCAGTTTCGCCAAAAGAAGGATGGTTCACTGGAGATCTTATGTATCTTGTCGGAGCCTTTAAAAAAAGAGATGAATGAGAAAATAATTAAAAGTATAATGGAACGATTTCTTGGCTCGAAAACTGCATTTAAGCTGTGCTTCACCGATACCATTGAACGAGCACCTAGTGGAAAGTATCAGTTGATTGTAAAAGAGTAGGCTTAATCGTTAGTATTGGCTTTGTGTGAGTGACCTCGCGATAAGTGGTTGGTGTTTAAGAAAATGAATGGAGGTATAAAAAGTGATTGAAAAGAATCTTGTTAGCGTAATAATACCCATCTATCAGACGGAAAAATACTTGTGGCATTGCGTCGAAAGTGTTATGAGTCAGTCTTATAAAAATATTGAAATCATCCTTGTGGACGATGGCTCCACCGACAGGAGTCCGGATATCTGTGATAACCTTGCGAGGATGGATGAAAGAGTAAAGGTGATACATCAGGAGAACGGTGGGATTTCCAGTGCCAGAAATGCAGGGCTTCAAAATGCCAATGGAGACTATGTCACCTTCCTGGACAGCGATGACTTTGTGCATAGACATTTCATTAAATACCTCCTTTACTTATGTGTAAAGCATGGAGCACAGCTGGCAGCTTGCGGTTTATACAGCGGAAGCGGCGGTGACTTTGAGGGAATCTCTATGAAGGGAAGTGCCTCCGTTTATTCCGGCAAGGAAGCTCTCCTAAGCAGAAGGGTAAAATCGGGAGTAGTAGGTAAGCTGTATCTGAGGGAGCTCTTTGAAGGACTGGCTTTTCCGGTAAGTGACCATTTTAATTATGAGGATGAGGCACTGATTTATAAGCTCTTATATCGCTGTGAGCAGGTCGCCATTACAAATAAGCCGCTATATTACTATTTCCAAAATCCCATCAGCACCACCAGAAAGGCAAATCATTATAAGCCGACAGACTTTTACGAGGTCTTACAGGAAAGAATCCAATTCTTCTCGGATAAGGATAAGGAGCTTTACGAATATTCCTATGAATATCTTTGTCTTAATCTGATGCTCTTTTACTTCACCTGTAAACGAGATGAGGAAAATACCAACGATCTAGAGGAGTTATTATGGCAGTATGAAATTGTCTATTTTAAGGTGCTGTACAACGAAGTGACGCCTCTTAAGTATAAGCTTATGTTCACGGCCTTTTATCAGTTCCCGGAGCCTTGTGCGCTTATAGCAAATAAGGCAGGACTTCCTCTGAAGAAACGCTATGAGCACTTTAAGAGCAAAGAAAAGAGGCTAAGATGAGACTTTTGGTTCTTACAGAAGAGGTGTGGAATGACAAAATGTATCCGAACAATGTAATGACCAATTGGTTAGAAGGCTTTGAGGGTCAATTGGCGAATCTGTACCTGGCTTCAGGAATGCCGGATAATCCCTGCTGCAGTGAATATTTTCAGATTACGGACAGAATGGCACTGGTAAATTTATTAAGGCAAAAGGGTGGGGGAAAGTGGTTTATCAGCAAAGAATTTGCTTCCACAGAAAGTACTATACCGCCATTTAGTAACAGAGAATCTAATAATAAAAAATATATCATCCTCAAGCAGCTATTTGGAGGAGCACTTCGGCTGTTGCGGGATGCGGCCTGGCTAAGAACCAATTGGGAAAAAAGTATACTCATGGACTTCCTGGCAGAATTTCAACCGGACGTGGTCCTTAGCCTTCGGTATTCCTCTAGAAGGATGCTCTATATGGAACGCCTCCTTCATACCCTGACAGGAGTACCAATTATCGCATTTACCGGAGATGATGAATATTCTCTAAAGCAGCTGAACGCCTCTCCTTTTTATTGGATCAGGCGGTTTCAGATTCGAAGGGATATCAGAAAAACCTCAGCACTCTACAGAAAATATTTCACCTTATCTGAACGGCAGGCAAAGGAATTGAAAGAAATTCTTGGAGTAAATACCGGTGTGCTATATAAAGGGGGAGATTTTACAAAAGCTCTTGAGAATAAGAGGATATCTAAGCCGATTCGGATTGTTTATGCAGGAAGGTTATACTGCAACCGGGATAAGACGCTGCTTGCCTTAGCAAGAGCCTTGGCAGAGATTAACCGGGAAGAGGTTCGAATGACTCTGGAGATATATACCAGGGATATACCCAGAGCAAGAGAGAAGGAAGCTTTTGATGACAGTAGATCCGTGTTCTTTAAAGGTTTTGTTCCTGCGGGTGAGCTAAAAAAGATCTACAAAGAGGCGGATATCGCCCTCCACGTGGAGGGATTTGATATGAAAAACCGATTGCTTACCAGATACTCCTTCTCTACAAAAATTGTTGACTGCCTGGCTTCCACCTGTGCAGTACTGGCCATAGGACCATATGAGAATGAGGGTATCCGGTATTTAAAAAAGAACCATGCTGCAATCTGTATTGGGAAAATGGAAGAAATATCCTCCATATTGTCACATATCCTAAGCCATCCGGGTAAAATAGAAGTATACAGAAGAAATGCCTGGAGACTGGGAGTAAAAGCACACAGTAAGGAAGAAATCAGGCGGAGCTTGTACGATGATATTGCATTCATAGTTGAGCACAACAAAGAGCTCTGAGTCAGTGTGAATCATGAAAAAGAAGGATTAACGTCCGACATTGAATGGTGTTGCGGTCAAAGGATGGTTTGTGGAAATCAGAAGGTTTAAGGGGGAAAATATGAAAATACTGGTAACAGGCGCCAGAGGATTTCTGGGTAAAAATCTGATAGCTGGTCTTGAAGCTTTGGATGGGGAAACGTATACCATATGTACCTATGATAAATCAGATGCACTGCTGGATTTAAAAAACAATACCAAGGATTGTGACTTTGTTTATCATTTTGCTGCAGTACATCGACCGGATTGTGAGGATGAATTCCAGGTGGTAAATTATGAATTTTTCCAGACCCTGCTCGGATTCCTGCGGGAAAATGGCAACAAGTGCCCTGTTTTATATACCTCCTCCGTTCAGGCAACACAAGATACCTTATATGCCAGAAGTAAGCGTTTGGCGGAAGATGCCTTGTGGGAGCACGTTAGGATAAATGGCAGCAGGGGTATCATATACCGGCTGACCAATACCTTTGGAAAATGGGCAAAACCCTATGCCTACTCTGTGATTGCAACCTTTTGCCACAATGTATCAAGAAATAGAGAAATTGAAATTCATAATCCGGATATCAGGATGAATTTTTACTATATAGACGATGTAATTGCAGATTTTTTAAGACATCTTAAGGAAGAGGTACCTCCTGGTGAGGATGGCTTTTATCGGCTTTCGCAGGAGTATTGCTACCAGGTATCGATCGGAGAACTGGCAGAAACGATTCGAGGCTTTCAACAGGCAAGAGAAGCGTTATATATTCCCGATATGAAGAATCCTTTTATCAAAAAACTCTACAGTACCTATTTGAGTTATTTGCCCCCAGATATGCTTGTGCTCCCTATAAAGAGTCATAAGGATGACCGGGGAAGCTTTACTGAGGTATTTAAGACGGATGACCGGGGGCAGTTCTCCCTGAATGTAACAAAGACCGGAATTAAAAAGGGAGAGCATTATCATAACCTAAAATGTGAACGCTTTTTTGTGATTTCTGGTGAGGCAAAGATTCAGATGAGAAGAATTGGTACCAATGAAGTCAGAGAATATCTGCTTTCCGGTGAAGTGCCTCAGATGATGGAGATACCTCCGGGTTATACACATAACCTGATCAATATCGGTGATACCGATCTATATACATTGATTTGGGCAAATGAAGTCTTTGATAAAATAAATCCGGATACCCACCCATGTGTCGTTCCCCCTTTAGGAAAGGAAAGTTAGGCGATTGCAAAACACATGAACTTTAGCAATGATCGAGCAAGGATAGAAAGATGAGAAAGGTGGGAAATAGCTGAGCATGAAGGTTCTTCTCATAAATGAAGTTTACGGTGTGTTAAGTACCGGCAGGACAGTGAAAGAGTTACAGACCTATTTAAAAAAAGAGGGGCATAGCTGCATTGTTGCTTATGCTTATACAAGGCAGGGTGCAATGGGAATGAATCAGGAGTTAAATGAGCAATGTGATTATTATATGATAGGATCTGCGATTGATAAAAAGCTGCATGCTCTGTGCTCGAGAATCTATGGTCTTCAAGGATATTTTTCCACAGGTGCTACAAAAAAGCTGATTCGTTTTATTAAGAATCAAAAACCCGATGTAGTTCACCTTGGAAATGTCCATGGAAATTATCTGAATTTGAATCTGCTTCTAAAATATCTCGCCAGGCAGGATATACCTACTGCGATAGTGCTGCATGACTGTTGGTTTTATACCGGGAGATGTACTCATTATACGGCAAACCGCTGTTATCAATGGCGTGAGGGCTGCGTTAAATGCCCCAACAACAGGAACACACCAACCTCCTGGTTTTTTGACCGGAGTAAGAAGATGTGGAAGGATAAAAAGAAGTATTTTACGAAGCTTAACAAACTTGCAGTCATTGGGGTTTCAGATTGGATTACAAATGAGGCCAGAGAGTCCTTTTTAAAGGATGCATTCCTGATAAAAAGGATTTATAACGGAATTGATTTAGATATCTTCAAGCCAATGGATACAGCAGAACTTCGAAAAGAACTGAACTTGGAGGATAAGTTCATCATTCTATCGGTAGCTGCAATCTGGGGAAATGCCAAAGGATTGAATGGCTTCTTGAAACTGGCGGAACGCCTGCAAAAGCAGCATAAAAAAAGTTTGCAGGATGGAAAAAATAAAAAAGAGTGTATTATCCTGCTGGTGGGAAATGTGGGTACGGTAAGCAATATACCGAGTAATGTGAGAATAATTCCGGCTACTGACAGTGCCGCAGCTCTGGCTAGATTCTATAGCGTCAGTGATGTATATGTATCACTATCGAGAGAGGAGTCTTTTGGTAAAACAGTAGCAGAGGCCTTAGCCTGCGGAACCCCAGCCGTCGCTCTCCAATCTACGGCCTTACCAGAATTAATCGGAGAAGGCTGCGGTTATCTGGTGACGAACAATAGTCTGAAGGGGGTATATGAGTGTATCGAACAGATTAGAGAAAAAGGAAAGGATCATTACTCAGACAGGTGTATTAATTATGCCAGAGATCATTTTTCTAAAGAGCACTGCGACGAAGAATATTGCAGCGATCGAAAAATCGACATCCAGTGGACTCACGGACAAATGATAGATAGAGACAGACACCAAAAAAATTCTCGTTACATATTTTATCAGAGGAGAGTTTTTGGTCACGTTTGTCTTACATCCAATAGAACTTCAGATGAATTAGTTTTAATGCGAATATAAATGCCGCCAAAGCGGCAGATGGGGAATAGTGTGAAATAAAAAAACATTTCACGTCCGGCATTGAGCAGCCTAGCGGCTGAATGACATGAGAAAGGCAAGGTTTTTGGATGATCGTATACGGTTTATTATTGACACTTCTTGCTGCATCAGCCTTGATTCAAATAGATAAAACAGAGGATAACGCCGGAGCTAGGATAGGAAAGAGAAATAATATTGCACTTTTTCTTTCCTGCTTTTCTATTTATCTCCTTATGCTTTTAAAGGCTCCTTTGACCGGTGATTACAGTAGATATGCGTATAATTTCCTGGACTCTGTTAATAAGACGATACAATTTTACTGGGATCGTAATATGGATTCAGGTTTTTATATTTTAACCAAAGTAATTGGAGAGTTTCACTATAGTACGGTATTTTATTTCGCTGTAACTTCGGCCATCATATGCTTCAGCCTCTTTTTTTTCATCAAGCGGTACGCAAGCAATAAACGCTATGCAGTATATTTTTATTATACCATCGGTCTTTTTGCATTCTCTCTGGCTGGTTTGCGTCAGGCACTGGCAATGTCGATCTGCCTCTTTGCCTATGAAGCTGCAAGACGAAGGAAAATAATACCCTTCTTACTTTTGGTGGGAGTAGCCTATTTGCAGCATAAGTCGGCTTTGTTTTTTCTTCCTGCATTTTTTGTAGGATGGGTTCCCTGGAAGGCTAAGTACCACCTTGTCATTCTGTCCGTATTTGGAATTGTGGGATTATTTTTTCATGAGTTCTATGCCTTGGTAACGGAGTGGATGGGTTATGATTATGTAATTGAAAACACGAGGAATGGGGGAATATTCCTACTTATTCTTTTGATTATTGGATTTTTGGGAATTGTTTATAGGAAAAAATTATTGGAAGTCGATAAGAATAATTTATTCTTTTTGAATATGCATTTTGTTGTAGTTATGCTATGGATATTTCGCATGTTCACAAGGACGGCCGAAAGACCTACATTTTATTATCTGTACGCCAGCATAATCTTACTCGATCGCATCCTTTCCTTAAAATTAGAAGGAGAATCGGATGAGAGAACCAGAAGATTCTTGGTATTATCTTCAATTATCTTTTTCGGACTTTTCTTCCTTTACCGCACCTTGCGAGATAGGAATATGGTTCCATATATTTGGATATTCTATTGATTTTTCCGTACACTTTGTGCATTTAGCAAAGGAGTGAAAGGTAATTATGAAAGAGGCTAGCATAGACATTGCAGTACTATTAATTTTTTTTGCAAGACCCGAGCAGTTTGAAAAAGTGTTTGAGGTTATCAGGGAGGTTAGGCCCACTAAGCTATATTTATATCAGGATGGTCCCAGAAAGAACAGGCCGGAGGATATGGCAGGTATTTTAAAATGCCGCGCTATTGCCTGCGATATTGATTGGAGTTGTGAGATACATACCTACTTCCAAAGGGAAAATGTCGGCTGTGACCCATCGGAATATATTGCTCAGAAGTGGATGTTTCAGACAGAAGCAGCAGGAATTGTGCTAGAGGATGATGATGTGCCCTCACACAGCTTTTTTCCTTTTTGCAAGGAACTGTTAGAGAAATACAAGGACGACGAAAGAATTAATATGATATGCGGGATGAACAATACCGGGGTATGTGAATATACTCCCTATGATTATTTGTTCACGACCTCAGGATCTATCTGCGGCTGGGCATCCTGGAAGAGAGTAGTGGATACCTGGGACGGCGAGTATGGAATCCTAAAGGATTCCTTTAATGTGGTACAGTTAAAATCTTATATTGATACCTTTTCAGACGGAGGACATCATATCAACAATCTAAAGCGTCACCACCGCTCGGGAAAAGCTTATTATGAATCCGTTCTTAGTACCAGTATGCATCTGAATCACAGGCTGAATATCGTTCCCTCAAAAAATATGATTTCTAATATCGGGATTACTGCAAATGCCACCCATTCTGTTTCTGATATTCGAATGCTGCCAAAGGGAATACAGAGAATATTTCATATGCAGATCCATGAGCTTGAGCTTCCCTTAAAGCATCCTCCCTATGTCATTGAAGATATGGAATTTAGAAATAGAATCGACCGGATTATGGGAAAAGGGCATCCCCTGGTGCGATATTACAGGAGATTTGCAAGCCTGTTTCTACGTTTAAAATACAAGGATTACAAAGGACTGAAAAAAAGTCTGCTGCGTTTGTTAAAGAGAAGCTGATGGACTTTGCCCGGCTTCTGCGTGGATATGAAAAAGTAAATTGGATGATAGAAAGCAGTGGGTATGGATTATGAGTGATATTAGAGAAGCGGAAAGCGCCAGACAAATAAAAGTAGGCGCGTTATTAGGATATATCACCATAGGGATAAATCTTATGGCAGGACTCATCTATACACCCTGGATGATAAGAAGTCTGGGACAGGATAATTATGGACTTTATACGCTTTCGGTCTCTCTGATCGGAATTCTTGTCATGGATTTTGGTCTGGGAGCAGCGGTGACCAGATTTCTGTCTCTTTATAACTCAGAGGATGATGAAGAAGCTGTGAATAATCTTCTGGGCATTATATATAAGCTTTTCATCCTATTAGATATATTAATTGCGGTTGTTCTGACAGTGGTGTATTTTCATATCGGTAATATATATCAGGAGCTTTCTCCGGTGGAAATTGATAGACTTAAGGGGATTTTTATTATAGCTTCTGCCTTTAGTGTCTTAACCTTTCCCTTCGGAACTTTAAATGGAATCCTGACTGCCTATGAGAAATTCGCACAGCTAAAAGCCTCCGAGCTAATATATAAAGTACTTAATATGGCCTGTATCATTGGAGCTTTGAGCCTTGGTTATGGTTTGTATACCCTGGTTTTGATTAATGCGGTAACAGGTACGGTAAATATTTTAATTAAACTCTATCTTGTAAAAAAGACAACGCTTATTAAGGTGAATTTCCGTTATAAGGGAGGGAAAAAGAATGTTGAGATATTCCAGTTCTCCCTTTGGTCCACCGTAATTAATATAGCCCAGCGTTTTATATATAACATTATACCCAGCATATTAGGAATCTATTGTGGAGCCGTAAGTATCTCGGTATTCAGTGCTTCCGCAACGATCGAGGGCATTGTATTTACCTTTGCAGCCGCAATCAACGGTTTGTTCCTTCCAAGAGTGTCCCGAATTATTGGAAAGGAGAACAGGGAAGAGAGCTTGCTGATGCTGATGATTAAGGTGGGACGTATACAGCTCTTTCTGATTGGGCTCATCTATATCGGCTTTCTAGCCGTAGGCAGAGAATTTATTGATTTATGGTTGGGAGATGGATTTCAAAGAGCCTATCTCTGTATTCTCCTGCTGATTCTGCCCAGTATCTTTGAACTGCCACAGCACATTGCCGGCCTTACGGTAATAGCGGAAGGAAAGGTAAAGCTCCAATCCGGTGTATATACCATAATGGCTGTAATTAATATTATCCTGTCCATTTTATTAACCAGAGAATTTCAAGAGGTGGGAGCTGCTGTATCTGTTTGCTGTGCCTATTTGTTCCGGACGGCAGCTATGAATGTGATTTATTATCGTAAATTGAAAATCAATGTATTTCGGTTCTTCCGGGAATGCTTTGTAAAAATGGGCGGGTGCCTGCTCTTATCCCTCCTTGCGGCGTTTATCATCTCAATGTTACCGGGAGGCAGCCTGATATTGTTTTTGGCAAAGGGTATGGGTATAGTCTTAATTTATCTGTTACTATTCTGGAATTATGGACTAAATGAGTATGAAAAGGATTTATTTTTGTCAATGTCCCTTAAGATAAGGGCACTTTTTAAAAAATAAAATATGATTCAAGTACCAAAAGTTAAATATTGGGATGAATATGTGTGAAACTTTTGGCGCTTGAATCAAATATAATTTTACATTTAATTTATATTGTTAGGAGGAATGTCTTATAAAAACAAAAATAGCAATTATTATACTGCATTATAAAAATGTTCAGGAAACCATTGCCTGTGCTAATAGTGCTCTAAAGCAGAAGAGAAAAGGATATGAAATCGTGATAGTGGATAATGGTTCAAATGATGGTTCCTATGAAATTTTACAAAATCATTTTGGAAGGGTATCCCATGTTACCTTGAAGAAGCTTAAGAAAAATCTTGGATTTGCTAAGGGGAATAATGCAGGTATTCGCTATGCCAGAACACAATTAGGAGCAGAAAACTGCTTCGTGTGTAATAGTGATGTGGTTTTTGAACCAACGCTTTTTGAGGAATTGTTAGCTGCTGCAGATACTGGAATTGGAGTGATATCACCCACGGTTTATGATACAGATTATAATCCCCAGCCTCTTTCAGTCAACACGAAGAACCCTTACTTAACAATTGCGTTTACCTGGCTGTATGTGCTTTATATGAGTATACCGGAATGTTTTTTACAGGAGTTATTAATTTTCCTGTACGAGTATTTATTTAAGCCCGCCTTTAAATTAATAAAGGCATTCTATCGATTGTATTCCTTTATCCTTGCTAAGCTATGCAGCTTAACCAAGAAAGGAAAGAAGTTTTCAAAGAACTCCGGTTTAAAAGGATCATGTAAGAACTTAACGGATTATTATCAGATTCAGGGCTGCGCATTTTTACTGACAAAGGAATACTTTCAATTCTATCAGCAATTATATCCGAAAACCTTTCTGTACGGTGAAGAACTGAATCTATCAGTATATCTCATGAAGGCAGGGCTTAGGGGAGTTGTGGCTGATACTTCTCCAGTGATTCATAAGGGGAAGCAGTCCTCGAAGGAATTTGACAAAACAGAAGGAGAGAGAAAGCGGCTAGCTTATACAAGACGTAGTCTGACGCAATCTCTTCCTTTATTATTCTTAAGCTATAGCAATATTAAAAAGCTTTATTAGAATGGCTTTATGCATTATGATTTTCAATAATTCACACTAACTATTTTCACACTATCCTCACGCAAAAATTCCTGCATAGCCTCGATTGACTTACTGCTGATTACATGCTCGATGGCGCAGGCATCACTGTCTGCAGTACCAACGTCGATTTTCAGGATATCAATGAAAAACTTTCGAATGATATGGTGTTTTTTTGACGTAAATTCAGCTTGGCTTCTACCTGCTGCGGTAAGGAATATTTCACCGTATTTTTCGTTTACGATTAGCCCCTTTTCAGCCAGTGTTGACATGGCACTGTTAGTACTTGCCTTTGTTACATTTAACCGTTCGGCAATGTCAGACACTCGTGCTCCTTTTTCATCACCTGAAAGTTCATAGATTGCTTCAAGATAGTTTTCCATTGTAAATGAAAGCTTTGTCATTCAAAATCCTCCGTATCTGTGTATCGTGGTGGAATTATCTTCTTAATATGAGTTTCTAATAGGATTCAAGTGTCAAAAGTTAGATTTACGTATTGAGATGAATGTGTATGCATATATATTCATCTCTCTAGTAAAAAAAGAACACATGAATCCTATTGAATTTCTAACTTAAGAAGACTATTAATATTAATTACAGTTTTTGAATACTTGTAGCTCCATTATATCCTAACGAATTATAAAAATAAAGGGTAAGGAAACTTATATTGAGAAAGTTGATCAATTGGACGAGTCCATCATTATTACTTCATTGGAATAAAAAGGATTGACGAAAGCGTTTATTAATAGTAAAATATGAATGAATATAGTTTTGTTCATTCATATTTTGATGAAACATAATTTACATCATGGAGGGCACTAGAGTGGTAGATAAAAAAGCTGATATATTCAATTGCGGAAGAGTATTATTTAGTTCCAAGGGATTCAAAGATACAAATATTTCTGAGATTACAAAAATGTCCGGCATGGCAACAGGGACATTTTATAATTATTATTCCTCGAAGGATGAGCTGTTCATGGATATCTTCCTGGATGAAAATGCGAAGTTGAAAAAAAGTATTCTGGAATCCATTGATTTAGATGCCAACCCAATGGAAGTCATGAAGGAAATGATGTTTTTGAACGAAAAGGGCATGTTATCTAATCCAATCTTAAAGGAATGGTATAACAGGGATGTATTTAGCAGAATAGAGCAAAGCTACAGAGAAGTGAACGGCATAGATAGCGTGGAATTTCTTTATGAGAGCTTTATTGAGGTTGTGAAAAAGTGGCAAAGTGAGAAAAAGCTAAGAAGTGATATCGATGCTGAGATGATTATGGCTATTTTTTCATCCATCATCAATATTGATACTCATAAGGAGGAGATTGGACTAAAGTATTTTCCTCAGGTGCTGGATTACGTTGCAGAATTTATTATGAAGGGTCTGATAAACGGCTCATAAATAAAATTAGTTAAAGATATTTGTCCCTATTGATTAAGGGATAGAAAAAATTGAAAATTAGAACGGAGGAGTTTCATGAAGATTTTAACTGTATCCTACTCATTTACCGGTAACAATGAGGCCTTAGCTAAAAGTGTAGCAAAGGAGCTTGCTGCCGAACACCTGATTGTTACAGAACCGAAGACCCGTACTATGGGAGGAATTGTTTTGGATATGCTCTTTAACAGAACGCCTAAGGTACAATCTCTACCGAACAAATGGGGGGACTATGATCTGATTCTTTTCTTTGCACCGATCTGGATGGGTCAGGTAGCATCGCCGATTCGTGCTTATTTAAAGGAGCTTAGAGTAAATTCAGGTAGATACGCTTTTGCTTCCATCAGCGGTGGAGCAGATGGCGGCAATCCTAAGCTAATGAGCGAATTAAATAAAAGAACTGGAAGAGAGCCGATTGCATTGATCGATTTGCCTATCACCAGTCTGCTGCCTCAGGATCAGCAAGCTGCTCGTAAGGATACTTCAGCTTATCGAATTGATGAGAAGGATATTAAAAAATTGACAGATACAATTTTACAAGCTTTAAAGGATAAGATCTGATAACCTGTGAGTTAGCAGGCTTTGAAAATATTGTAATTAATATAAAGTTGACAG
>JAQZBD010000144.1 GCA_029239235.1 Herbinix sp. | reverse complement strand
GAATAGCCAGCTGCGGTCAGACAAATCTCCATAGCTGCCCGTATCCAGTACCCCATTGATACGCGTGTTGGCTTCAGATATTTTGGTGTCCTTTGCATGAAAATGATAGATTGCACCCTTAAGTGCTTTAATCGCCTCAGCGGGGTGAATTCCTTGCCAAAACAGGTGGCTGGGATCAAAGTTTGCACCGATGGCATTGCCAACCGCCTCTCTTAATCGCAGCAAGGTAGCGGTATTATATACGCAAAAGCCAGGATGCAATTCCAGTGCAATCTTATTTACCCCATAATTAGCTGCTTGGGCAGCCGCACCTTTCCAGTAGGGGATCAAAACCTCGTTCCACTGGTAATCTAGTACCTGACGATAATCCGGCGGCCAGGAGCAGGTTACCCAGTTAGGATACTTCGCCCCTTCATAGTCACCGGGGCAGCCGGAAAAGCTCACCACCGTGTCCACTCCCAGCTTCTCTGCTAAACGTAGTGTCAGGGTATAATCCTTAGCAGCTTCAGCACGAACATCTCCATTGGGATGAACATGATTGGAATGACAGCTGAGTGCACTAATCTCTAAATTATATTTCTTCAGCAGATCCTTATAGTCCTGCAGCTTACTTTCACTCGAAAGCAAATCCTCCGGATTAGAATGCTTGCTACCCGGGAAACCACCCGTACCAATCTCCACTGTCTGTACTCCCAGACTGCTTAAATATTTGAATGCCTCTTCTGCGGTTCGATCATATAGCGGAACTGTTAACACGCCTAATTTCATATTTATACCCTGCCTTTCACTTTTTGATGACCTATTCAAGAAGTGAATAGGCCTTATTTCTTCCTTTCTAATTATTGCAGACTCATTATGTGCTTATAGCCTTTTTCTATGCTTTGACGGGCTGAAACGGCGAACTCCTCCTGCTCTAAAATACAGTGCTGTACACCGACTTCCATACCCTTTCGAATAATTTCAGCAAAGTCTAATACACCTTCATCTAAATCTACGCATTTCTTGCTTTCAAAATCTGCCATCTGTTTTAAATGCAGCATGCGGATACGGTCTCTATGTCTTTCAATGTATGACATCACATCCACACCTGCATAGGCGGCCCAGTACACATCCAGTTCCAACGCCACATCCTGAGGATCAGTCAATTCCATTAGTAAATCAAGAAGGGGTACTCCCTCCTCTGTTTTTTCAAATTCATGGGCATGATTATGGTATCCGAATAAAAAGCCTGCACTGCGTACAGTTTTGGCAATGGACGTAAGCTGTTTTGCCAGAGCTTCTACCTCCTGGCCGGTTTTCATTGTGTAATAGGGCACGATGATTGCCTGAGTACCAATATCCTTGTTATACTCAAGTTCCTCCTCCAAGGCAGTAAGCAGTCTTTCTAAGGGCACATGACTGCTAATGGACGTTAAGCCGTTTTGCTCTAATAGCCCTCTCATTTCAACGGCTGTCAGATCTCCATAGCCGGCAAATTCCACTCCTGAATATCCGGCCTCACGGACCATCCTCAGTGCACCTGCAAAATCCTTCTTGGTCAGCTCACGCAAGGAATAGAGCTGTATATTAAACTCGTTAATTAAACTCATTTCTTTTCCTTCTCCTTTTATGGCATAGATACATTCTACATGATGAATTAAATGCATTAAATAATTAATATCTGTGATGTCTATACACTTTAGTTTCCTAACAGATTCGATGCTACAGTTACTATAATATAACCTGATATCCCTCTTTTGCAGACTGATAAACCGCGTCCAAAATCTGCGTAACTACAGCTGCCTGCTCCGGTAATACTACCAACTCTCCTTCACCACGAATGGCTTTTAGAAAAATCTGTTGCTCCATTACCTCCGGTGTCAGGGAATCTCCGTCAAAAAAGGCAACTCCACCTGCCATTAGATTAGGCTTTAACTCATATTGTCTATCATTTTTTGTTCCATTGATGGTGAGTCCATTTAGCATATCTGCACCCGCTTTGGTACCACAGAGCACAGTTTTTGCCTCATGCACATCCAGGGTGTTCAGCGCCCAGCTAGCCTCCAGTGTAATGGTGGCTCCATCCTCCATAACGATAAAGGCAAAAGCACTGTCCTCTACTGTAAACTCCTCCGGCTTCCAGGATCCAAAGTCGTTCGCGGGCTGGGTCTCGCCGTTGAGCTTGTGATAGATAGTTCCAACCACACTTTTGGGCTTGTAATTGTTCATTGTCCATAGCGTCAGATCCAGGGCATGCGTTCCGATATCAATGAGCGGTCCGCCTCCCTGCTCGAACTCATTTAAAAACACTCCCCAGGTAGGTACCGCACGACGGCGGATTGCTTTTGCTTTTGCATAATATATATCGCCTAACTCACCATTCTCACATTCCTGCTTTAGATAAATGCTGTCAGCACGGTACCGGTTTTGGTAGCCAATGGTCAGCAATTTGCCTGTTCTCTTTGCGGTGTCCACCATTTCCATTGCTTGTGAGTAATTGATTGCCATGGGTTTCTCACACATAACATGTTTACCTGAGTTAAGTGCCGCCACCGTAATTTCACAATGGGAGCGGTTGGGTGTACAGACATAAACCGCATCCAGCTCCAGCTTCAGTAGCTCCTGGTAATCTGTGAATACTTTCGCATCCTCTGTGCCATATTTTTTTGCAGAATCGGTGGCACGTTGCTCTATGATATCGCAGAAGGCTACCACCTGCGCGCTGCCTTCCTTTTGTATCGATGGCAGGTGCTTTCCATTTGCAATGCCGCCACACCCCACAATTCCTATTCTCAATAGTTTCATTATGTATTCATCCTTTCATTAGCTATGATAATAATTCAAGTACTTGTAAACTTTTATAAATTAATTATAATAAAATTAGAAAGTATATTCCTGCCGTAACATAGATATTTTGTGCCATAATTAGCTATAAAGTTTGAAAGAAAGTCACTTTCAAACTATTTATTAAGGCCTATTCACTTTTTACATAGGTCATCAAAAAGTGAAAGGCACGGGTATATGAAACTAAGAAAAGGGGTGTCCATATGTCAACTCAGCTGTATGATTATGAAATATTTCGCGATAGCCAGGCAGTTGCTTCTACCTGGTATTCACCCAATAACACTTGTGTGCCTCATTTTCATAGTGCGCTGGAGCTTATATATGTCCATAGCGGTGTGATGGAAGCAACTTTAAACGGAAAGTTCTACAGTGTACAAGGCGCAGAGCTGTTACTGGTGCCAAGCTATACGGTACATCGATACATCACTCCGATTAAATCCGATACCATCGTGATGATTATTCCTCTTTCCTATATTCCAGCCTTTCAAAAAAAGCTTGGAGGGAAAATCTTTTCCTTAAGCCATATTTGTGATGATCCACTTATTATGGAGGTGGCTCGCTGTATGCAATGCTGTGCTGATCTGCAGCTGAACAAACCTGACTCAATGGCTATTCGGGGATATATTCATGTGATCCTGGCTTTGCTGACTGAAAACATCCCAATGGAGGATATGTTCTTAAGAGATGACGACGCTCTGGTGCGCAATGTTCTAAGCTACCTTCATAGCAATCATAAGCAAGCTCTCTCCCTTAACTCAATCGCCGAAGAATTCGGTTACAGCGCCAGCCGATTTTCTCATATTTTTAACAAGCATGTCGGATGCAGCATCAGTGAATATGTCAATACCTTGCGCTGCAAACAGGTAGCGGGTACTCTGCTCGATGGTGAGGAATCCATTACTCAGGCTGCCATGAGCGCCGGCTTTAACAGTATGCGTACCTTCTATCGCGCCTTTATGCAGGTCTTTGGAGTCAGCCCAAGCAAATACGTGGATGCATTCAAGGAAAGCAACGTGGCAAGACATACAGCTTCAAGATTAGTTACCCCCGAATAGCATGAAGATCCTAAAAAATACCGATTTAATCATTATTCTATATAAAAAGTCAAACAAAAAACAGATTGAAGGTTTTAAGACCCTACAATCTGTTTTTTGTCATCTATCAATTCTCTTCATCTAAGTATTTTTCAGTAAACAGTTCTCATTCTCATTCAACAGAATTAATGATTAAAGCATCAAAAGCCCTCATTACACTAACGCAGTGAATCTCGCACACTTATCACTCAATCATCACTTCATCTTTAGCCATGAGCTATACCTGGCACACTTTACGAGGATTCAAGATATTCTTCGGATCAAATGCCTTTTTAATTCCACACATAATCTCTACTGTAACCGGATCCATGGATTCAAATAAATAAGACTTCTTCGCAAAGCCAATCCCATGCTCACCGGATACCTGCCCTTTTAATTCTCTTGCTTTTCCATAGATTTTATCCATGGCCTCAGACATTCTCTTCTCCCATTCTTCCTCACTTAAATCATCCTTTAGGACATAGGCATGGAGATTACCGTCACCGGCATGACCAAAGCTTTTAATACGAATATTTACTTCCTTATATAAGCCGTGGATATACTCTACCATCTCATTTACACAGCTTCTCGGTACTACAACGTCAACCTCATCCATATAGGTTGTGGAGCCCTTAATTGCTTCCAGGAATGCTCCTCTTGCCTTCCAGATGGACTCCTCTCGTTCCGTTGTATCAGAGATCAGAATATCCAAGGCTCCCTGCTCTAAGCAGATCTTTGCAGCACTTTCATAGGCTGCTTCCACTTCTTCTGTGGAGTTACCGTCAAATTTTAATAACAAATATGCATCCGCACTGTTATCGGGGAATTTCTTTCCGAGATATTTTTCTGCATCGATGATTACTTCTCTTTGCATGAACTCAATGGCTGTAGGTGCTGATTTGGATTTAATAATCTTTGGTACGGTACGAATTGCATGCTCCAAACTTGGAAACGGAATCAATAAGCTAATTGCCTTCTTTGGCAGCGGTATCAGCTTAAGCATTGCCTTTGTTATGATTCCAAGGGTTCCCTCGGAACCTACCATCAAATCCTTCATTGCGTAGCCGGTACTGTTTTTTACAACCTTACCGCCGAATTCCACTACAGTTCCATTCGGTAATACAACCTCCAGCCCACGAACATAATCTCTGGTTACACCATATTTAACAGCTCTCATTCCGCCCGCATTGGTGCTGATATTTCCGCCAATGGTAGCTGATTTCTCGCCGGGATCGGGAGGATAGAATAAGTCTCTATCCTGAACATAGGCTGACAGTTCCATTAACAATACACCTGGTTCTACTGTGATTGTAAGATTATCCTCATCCAGTTCAAGTACATGATTCATTAAGGTTGTATCCAGCATGATACCATGCTCTATTGCTACAGAGGAGCCTACAAGTCCGGTTCCTGATCCGCGAGGTGTAACGGGGATATTATGCTCATAGGCATATTTCATTATGAGAGATACTTCTTCGGTAGATAGTACTTTAATTACCACATCCGGAAAGCTAACGGTATCACTTAATTCGTCATGGCTGTACTCTTCATTGATATCTTCACCATAGAGAATTCTCTCAGGATCACCTATGATACTGTTTAAATATTCTAAGTCCTTTTGTTCTATTTTTTTATAGTTCATGGAATTGACCTCCTATACAGCTTTGCTCAGTTTAATTTTGTTAATTAACTCCGGTACAATTTCATACAGATCTCCTACCAGACCATAATGCGCCACCTTAAAGATAGGTGCGTTTTCATCCTTATTAATTGCTATGATCTGATCGGAATTATTCATTCCGGCAGCAAACTGTACTGATCCGGACACACCGACGGTTATAATCAGCTTCGGCCGAACCGTTCTGCCGCTTAAGCCTACCTGTCTCTTTGCCTCCAGCCAGCCAGCTTCCATGACCGGTCTGGTGCAAGCAATCTGCCCGCCCAGAATATCTGCCAGCTCTGTTACTAACTGTAAATCCTCTTCCTTGCGGATTCCTCTTCCTGCTACCACAAGTACTTCAGAGGCTTCAATGAACTGCTCCTTCTCTTTTGCGATAATGTCAAGCACTTCTATACTGCTGTGCAGCTTATCAGAAGCTATTTCACAGGAAACGATCTCGCCGGATTTCTCTGGATTTCTCTCCGTAGCATCCATTACCTTATAACGAACCGTTGCCATCTGAGGTCTATGGTTCGGAGTAAGAATCTGTGCCATGATGTTTCCGCCGAAGGCTGGACGAATCTGTACCAAATCTGTGTTCTCATTGATATCCAGTATCGTACAATCGGCGGTAAGACCTGTTCCTACTCTTGCTGCCAGTCGGGGTGCCAGCTGACGTCCAACAGGAGTTGCTCCCATTAAAATAGCCGTAGGCTTAACGTTTTGAACAAAGTCTTCGAATACTGCGGTATACGGTTCAATCTTAAAGCGATCCAACTGCTTGTTATCATAGGCAAATACCTTATCCACACTATAATGGAGCAGTTCCTGACATTGCTCTGAAATACCACTTCCCATCATGATTGCATACACCGGGTGGTTTATTTTAAGCGCAAGCTCTCTTGCTTTTCCAATCAATTCATAGGTTACCGGATGGATTACTCCATCGACATGATCCACATAGACTGCAATACCCTTCCACTGGCTCTTGTCTATGGTCTTTACTTCCTCTTCTACGTACTCTACGGCACCCTGTGGTCCCTTCTTTACGCATAGCTTACACATTTTGCAGGCTGCATTGATCACAAGCTCGCCATTCTTATTCTCCATCGCATTGAAGGGACAGATACTGATTAACTGATCGATATCTCCAACAAGTGCCTGATTAACTACTAACTTTGCCATGTTCCTGATCCTCCCTATGCGAACTTCAAATCCTTAAGTTTTTGAAATAACTGCTCTGTTAATTCGATACCATTTCCGTTCCAAAGCTCCCTGTGAGCATTCACTTCCGGTGGGAAGATACGTTCCACCTGGGTGGGTGAGCCATTTAAGCCATAATGCTTTTCATCCTGATCCTCCAGATCTGTCAGGGTTATCACCGTGATTTCACGATCCTTGGTCTCCAGCTTCTTGATATAGGAAGGAAGTCTCGGCATGAAAATATCCTTATCTACTGCAAGCAAACATGGAAACTGTACTTTCGTAATCTCAAGGTCATGGGTCATATCCATCTCTACTGTAATATCTTTATCCCCGATTTCTAAAATGTTAGAAACATTGGATACGGAGGGAATGCCAAGCCATTCTGCCACTTCCGGCCCAACCTGAGCCGTGTCACCGTCCGTTGTCTGCTTGCCGCAAAGAATCAAGTCAAATTCTCCTGACATTTTTATTCCCTGGGATATGGTATAGCTGGTGGCAAGTACATCCGCACCACCAAATTTACGATCTGAGATTAACACTCCTTTATCGGCACCCATCGCATAGGCCTCTCGGATGATTCCGGCAGACTGTCCCGGCCCCATTGTAAGGACATGGATGCTTCCTCCCTTCTGTTCCTTGATTCTAAGCGCTGTTTCTAACGCATACAGATCATAGGGATTCATCTTTGATTCCACGCCATTTCTTTTTAAAACTCCTGTTACCGGATCTACTTCAACTTTATTGCTGTCCGGCACCTGCTTGATGCATACTAAAATGTTCATGTTTACCTCCATACATTTTGTTTGGTAATTGCGGAGACTAAATTGCTTCGCAATTACCTGTCTAATTGATTAACCCAGTATCCGAGCACCGATGAAAGTCACAATGCCCACAATAATAAGGAATAGTACAAATATCTTGATGGTACCCTTTAACAATACACTTTCTTTTCCCTGTAAGCTTACGGCTGCTACCGCTACCGCGATACTCTGAGGAGATATCATTTTCGCCATAACCGCACCGGCTGTATTAGATGCTGTAATCCAGGATTGATTTAAGTTAAGTGCCTGTGAGGTTTCAAACTGAAGACCTCCAAATAATACACTGGCAGAAGTTCCGCTGCCTGTTACAAAGGTTCCGATTGCTCCCAGTAAAGGTGCAAATAATGGATAGAAGGAACCGGTTACTGCCACGACCATCACTGCAATTGATGAAATCATACCGCTGTAGCCCATAAGTTTCGCGGTAGCCATGATTGCGATGATTGTAATGATCGTCTTTGACATTTGTACCACTGTTTTATATAAAATCTTAAGCATTTCTGACATTTTAGCACCTTGAAGCTTACCTCCGATAAATGCCGCCAGAATAATCCATAACCCCGGTGTCGCCAGCCAAGAGAAGATGTATGGGGCAGCGCCTTCACCGGTATAGATTTGTACTGAAGTCTTAGCTAGGGATAACAGCTCATTGAGCGGAGCGATCAATTTCGAAGTAGCGAGCAGGAATACGAAGATTAAGATGAAGGGACTCCAAGCAATCAGAGCTTCCTTTACGCTAATTCTATGTGTATCCTTATTCACTGTCTTCTCTTCCAGTGCAAACTGAGGATCTACTTCCTTCTTACCAAATAACTTAACGGCTCCGATGGTACATAACATCGAGAAAACTGATCCGATTACTACCGGAAGCTCTGCACCGAGAAACTTAGCAACGAGGAACTCCGGAATCAGGAAGGATACGCCTGATATTAGGGTAATTAATCCGATTCCCTTAAAGGCATTTTTCTTCTTTCCTGTCAGATAAACCAGTACAAAAGGTGTTAGTATAATTAGTACGGATAATAATATTACTGTATTTGTAGATAAGTCATTGACATTTAACCCCGTTATTTTCGCCAGGGTCGTTGTCGGAATACCAATTGACCCAAAGGCCGTTGGTGTTGCATTTGCGATCAGACATACAATTGCTGCAAATACAGGATCAAATCCTAATCCCCAAAGCATACTTGCAGGAATTGCTACTGCTGTTCCAAAGCCTGCCATTCCTTCCATGAAGCCCCCAAAGCCCCATGCAATAATTAAAACTAATATTCTTTTGTCCTTTGTAACACCCGCCAACATTTTTTTGACTACTTCCATCTTTCCTGTTGCCACTGTAATGTTGTAGGTAAAGATAGCTGCTATGATTACAATAATAATTGGCCATAGCGCTAAGGCTGCTCCCTCCGCAATTGCTGTGAAGCTGTTTAGCAGCGGCATTTTCCATACAAAGACTGCAAGTACGTATGCAATTACTAACGCTATACAACATGCCTTGAATCCCGGGATTTTTAAAGCGGTAAGTGCAACAATGAGCCATAGAATTGGCAATAATGCCAATATGAATGATAGTGCCATAAGTTTTGTTTTCCCCTTTCTGATACCTTCTGTGATACATCCCAATACATGCCATTACTTTTTATTTCCATGTGGTAGTACCAATTTTGGGTGTAAAAAAAACAGGTATTGCAACCGGTAAGCTTAGCAACACCTCATTTTTCTAAGGTTTCTAATTGGTAGTACCACTTTGTATTCTCATTATACTGCCCCTTGTTCAATGTGTCAACAAATGTCATTTTTTTAACATTCTTTTTATGCAATATAACTATCTCTATGGTTTATTCCTCTTAAAACCTCTGATTTTCCTTTAGTTTTATGTCTATAATATCAAAATGTTTATTGATTGCCGAATAAGCTAAGTTCTTATCCTTTGTGATTAAGCTCTTAAGCATTTCATCATGGGCTTCATTCAAAATCTTTCTGCTGTCTTCCGTACTAAGGATATCTCTTCTTAAATCATAAATGAATTGATCGATTACTTCTGATAATGCATTTAATATGCTGATGACCAGAGTATTTTTAGATGCCTTTGCTATCCCGTAGTGCAGCTGTTTATCGAGAATCACATTGATCTCTTCTGCTTCCTTTTCAAGCTTTGCAATCGTCCTCTCCAGCAGCTCTATTTCAGGCAAGGTGATATTGTCAATGGCAAGAGTCAGCGCCTGCATTTCCAACGCTCGCCGCAGCTGACTAATCTGCTGATAATCAATCTGGTTGAGAAAAAACATCATAGACATTGTCTCCACCAGATTATGCTCAAAATTGCCGGTGAGGTAATTACCCGCACCATGCTGGCTCACTATGACCCCCATAATATCCAGGGTACGAATTGCCTCTCTGACGGAATTACGGCTGATTCCCAGCAGATTCGAAAGCTCCCGTTCTGCCGGAAGCTTTCCTCCTATTTCCAGATTGCCCGCTCTTATTTGTTCTTTGATATAATCAATTACCTTCCGGTAGGATTTTTGCTGTACATTCTTTTCCTCTTCCATTTTAATATCTCCTCAGTTTTCTC
>JAQZBD010000143.1 GCA_029239235.1 Herbinix sp. | reverse complement strand
TATCCAATTTTTTCGAGCCACTGGTGAATCTGCGTCGAATATAACCGAACTCCGTTAATTCTTGCTTTAAAGCCGTCAAATCGTCTTCTTCGGTAGCAATATCAAGAGCAGTTTTAATGGAATCTAAATGCTCCATCTCTTCCCTGGTTTCCTGAATCTGATTAGAAAGGGCATCATAGGTACGCTTTAGCTTATTATATTTCTCAAAATAGTGCTTTGCATTCTCCATGGCAGTCATGGTGGGGTCAAGGGGGATGTTGATTTCTTCATTATTATAGTAATTAATGGTAGTCAACACCTTGGCACCCGGCTCTAAGCCATAGCCATAGGCTGTAAGCAATTCACCATATACTTTAAACTTATCTCTTTTCTCCGTATCCTGGAGCTGCTTTATCTGTAAATCATATTTCTTACTGGAACGGTCAATGGCATTTGATACAATCTTACGCAGATCAAAGGATTTTTGCCGGATTCTGGCTACAGCATTTTTGGTGGAGTAAAAAGACTCCAGTAAAGCTGAGATAGAGGTATATTCCTGAGTATCATAGCCGGCATAAGAGGTTAGCTTAACACTGGAAAATTCAACAGGAACACCATCCTTTGATACGATGTTTGGAAAGAAGGAACCGGCTTTTAACTCCTCCATAAAACGTTCCAGGTTCTTATATAGATGTAGTCCAGCATCCTCGCTGACAGCCTCAGTCGGTACTTCCGCATCTAAGGAGGCACGGTAGCAGATTTCATGAGCCAAAAGCGGGCTGATA
The DNA here is from genome assembly GCA_029239235.1 of Herbinix sp. GTDB lineage: Bacteria > Bacillota > Clostridia > Lachnospirales > Lachnospiraceae > Mobilitalea. The sequence goes on along the minus strand of JAQZBD010000143.1, from coordinate 9,405 downwards.
CCGGTCAATCCATTGAATAAAGCCTTTCCTACCGGCATTGGCTTTTTCAAAATCATATCACGAAAGGTATCATAATCAATGGTGAGGGGATCATATTTTTCTGAGGTTGCCGGAATAAAATAATCACGGCCTGGCAGAACCTCACGCACAGAGCTCACAAATTGATTAATTCTCTTAATACTATCAATAATTTTCATATTTTCATCACAGAAGATGATATTACTATGCTTGCCCATTAATTCAACAATCAAATATTTGATGCGAAGATCACCCATTTCATCCAGATGCTCCAGCTTAAAATTAATAATTCTTTCCAGACCGGGCTGATAGATATCAAGTATCTTAGCACTGTTTAAATGTTTACGAAGCAGCATACAAAAATTAGGTGCCGTCATGGGACTTGGTTTTGTATTCTCCGTCAAATAGATTAAGGGAAGTCCGGCACCGGCGGAAATAAGTAATTTATAACCGGTTCTGGAAGCACCCTTTATGGTTAGGATCAGCTCGTCCTTTTCAGGCTGAGCAATTTTACTAATCCGCCCACCGCCCAAGGTATCACGCAGTTCTTTTATTATATTTGCAATAACAACGCCATCAAAAGCCATCGTGGAATCTCCTTTAATTATGATAACTTATATAGAACAATACGATGTTCCTATTATATCGATGTACAGCGCAAAATATAGCGCCTTTGACCAGAAAGTATAAAGCATTTCTGATCACTTATATTCAAGCATTATAGCATATGTTCCTTTAAATGAATACCCTATTTCCACGAATTCAGAGCAGCAAAGGATTATAAGGTAGAGCACACAAAAAAGCATGAATTATTTTTTTGACTTAGGGTAAAGTTATTTGGGGATATAGATATAATTTTAGGAAATATGTTGCATTACTACGTTAAAGTGGATATAATTGATAACAGCAAATACAAAGGCGCATTTGCATTTTTTTGTTAAGCTCCTTTGTAGCTGTAATTTTAATCAAAGGAGATTAAAAAAATGGGATACGTAGATGAAATAATTGAGCTGGTAGTGAAAAAGAATCCGGCAGAACCGGAATTTCACCAGGCTGTAAAAGAAGTACTAGAGTCATTAAGAACAGTAGTTGATGCAAATGAGGAAAAGTTTAGAAGAGAAGGACTTCTGGAACGATTGGTTGAACCAGATCGTCAGATTAAGTTTAGAGTTCCGTGGGTAGATGACAATGGAAACGTACAGGTGAATACAGGCTATCGTGTACAGTTCAATAATGCGATTGGACCTTACAAAGGTGGTTTACGTTTACATCCTTCTGTTAATTTAGGTATTATCAAATTCTTAGGTTTTGAGCAAATCTTTAAAAATTCTTTGACCGGACTTCCTATCGGCGGAGGTAAGGGAGGTTCTGATTTTGATCCAAAAGGTAAATCAGATAGAGAGGTTTTAGCATTCTGTACCAGCTTTATCACAGAATTGTATAAATATATCGGCGCTGACGTTGATGTTCCTGCAGGAGATATTGGTACTGGTGGAAGAGAAATTGGCTATATGTATGGTCAATATAAGAAAATTACCGGTTCCTATGAAGGTGTTTTAACGGGAAAAGGACTAACCTATGGCGGTTCGTTGGCAAGAACAGAAGCAACTGGCTACGGTTTATTATATTTAGTTGAGGAAATGTTAAAATGCAATGGCAAGGATATTAATGGCAAGATCTGTACCGTATCCGGTTCCGGCAATGTCGCTATTTATGCAATCCAGAAGGCACATCAGCTGGGTGCGAAGTGCGTTACCTGCAGTGATTCCAATGGTTGGATCTATGATCCGGATGGAATCGATGTAGATACCCTTCAACAGATTAAGGAAGTTCAAAGAGCCAGATTAATAGAATATAAAAAATACAGACCTAATTCAGAGTATCATGAGGGTAGGGGCGTATGGAGCATTAAGTGTGATATTGCTCTTCCTTGTGCGACACAGAATGAGCTTCTCATCGATGATGCAAAAGCACTGGTTGCTAACGGCTGCTTCGCGGTAGCAGAAGGCGCTAATATGCCAACAACCTTAGAGGCTACAGAATACTTATTAGAAAATAAGGTGCTGTTTGCTCCAGGTAAGGCTGCAAATGCAGGAGGGGTAGCTACCTCTGCTTTGGAAATGACACAGAACAGTGAGAGATTAAGTTGGACTTTTGAAGAGGTTGACGCTAAGCTAAAGCAAATCATGGTTAACATCTGCCACAATATGGAGGATGCAGCTAATCGTTATAACGCACCTGGTAATTATGTCATTGGAGCAAATATTGCAGGCTTTGAGAAAGTAGCTAACGCTATGATGGCACAGGGTATTTGGTAAAATCATAATTAACAGAGATTTTTAAAACATAAATAAGAACATAAAAGACTGCTTCAGCTTCAGAGTGCATATTATCATTGCATTTCTGAGGATGAAGCAGTTTTTCGGTATATATAAAAATTATTAATTGTGAAAATTATCTCCATAATATCTCCACAACCTTTTGTTATGATAGACACATATTAAGAAATCAGGAGGATGATATATGTCTTCGAATAGTATTACTGAAACGCTGATTGTGACTAATATGACCTGCGTAAACTGTGAAAATATAATAGAACGAGCACTTTCCGGTCGCGCAGGCATCGAACAAGCAAAAGCAAGTTATTCAAATGGACAGGTTACTGTAACTTTTGATAATAGCATAATCAGTAGAGGGGAAATAGAAGGAATTCTTGAAGCAGAAGGTTATCATGTAAAAGCTCAAGAGAGCCTTCAACCCAGCAATGCAAATGAAAAGAGAGAATATAAAGGGAACAAAACAGAAGGTCAAGATTTTACGAATGTCATTGGTGTTATCATCATTCTTTTTGCGCTTTATATGGTGGCAAATCATCTTGGACTATTCAATATCTTCAACTCCTTTCCTACAGCGGAAGAGGGGATGGGCTATGGAATGCTCTTCTTGATTGGTTTACTGACCTCAGTACATTGTGTGGCAATGTGCGGCGGAATCTGTTTATCACAATGTGTTCCTGCAAAGGAAGGTACCTTTATCAGTAAGTTTTCAGCGATGAGACCCAGTCTTCTCTATAATCTGGGAAGAGTGGCCTCTTATACGGTAATTGGAGGTATTGTAGGAGCGGTTGGTTCTGTTGTCAGCTTTTCAGGTGCAATGAAAGGTATTGTCCAGATTTTCGCCGGTGTATTTATGGTGATTATGGGACTCAATATGTTGAACATATTTCCGGCGCTTCGTAAACTTAATCCAAGAATGCCTAAGATATTTGCAAAGAAGATTTATGCCAGCAGTAATAGTAAGAGTCCGCTCTATATAGGTCTATTGAATGGGTTGATGCCCTGTGGACCCCTACAGGCAATGCAGTTATATGCATTATCAACAGGAAGTCCAATCAAGGGCGCAGTATCCATGTTCCTGTTTAGTGTAGGTACGGTACCGCTGATGTTTGCCTTTGGCGCTTTAAGCAGCTTTCTGAGCAAGAAGTTCACTGCAAAAATGCTGACAGCAAGTGCAGTCTTGGTAGTATTCTTAGGAATCTTCATGTTTAATAATGGTGTTGGATTGTCCGGATTTGCACTACCCACCTTTCCAGCCTTAGCAAATACGAAACAGGAAGCGAATATGGCAGCAGTTCAAGGCAATGTACAGGTAGTAACCTCGGGTATTACCTCAGGCAGCTATGAACCGATTATTGTTCAGAAGGGTATTCCGGTGAAATGGACTCTTCAAGCAGAGGATGGAGAACTCAACGGATGTAATAACAGTATTGTAGTTCAGAAATACAATGTTCAAAAGAAGCTTCAAATCGGTGATAACGTGATAGAATTTACTCCAACAGAAACAGGTACCGTTACATTCAGCTGCTGGATGGGTATGATTCGAAGCAAAATCACAGTAGTGGATGATTTAAGCACGATTGATAGCAGTACAATTTCTGATGCTGGAAGTGTAAGTTCATCTGTCGGAGGTGGGTGCTGCGGAGCGGGCGTAGGAACCAGTTCAAGTAGCCGCGGAAATGACTCAAATAACAGTTCTAGCAGTAATTCAAACGTAAGCGCAAGCAGTACTGACAATAGTTCAGATGAATTAAGCGATTATAATAATTTGTTGGAGGCAGAAATTCCAACGGATGAGATTGCAGTCGCAACTGTGAATGAGGATGGTACACAAAAAATTGATCTTGGTTATGACAATAACGGTTTTTCACCAGCCATCATAGTGGTTCAAGCCGGACTAGAAACTACATGGAATATTCAAGGAAATGACTTGGACAGCAGTAAGAGCACGCTGATATTTCCTTATTATGCTGCACAATTAGAGGTAGTGGATGGAGAGAATCCAATTCGCTTTATCCCAGATCAGGATTTTGAGTTCTTCTCCTCTGATGAATCCTACTATGGCTATGTAAAAGTTGTGGATGATATTAATCAGGTCGATGAAGCAGCAATTAAAAAAGAAGTCTCCGAATATACACCTACTGGGTTAAGTGGAGTAAGTTCGGGAGCTGCTGCTCAATGTCACTAATGTTTTAAATGATAAGTTTCAAATAAGTAATATATAAAGGAGAATTTAATCGCATGAATAAGAATACAAACAATAAGTTTGATATGAAAAAAATAAGTATAATAATAGTTGCAGCAATTGCGGTTGTCGCAATTGCCTATAGCTTGAAAACACCAAACGCCTCGAAAACGGCTGATAGTTCTGTCGCAAAAAATGAAGCTGTCAAGGACAGCGATATCATCATTCAGACAAAGAATATCACAGAGACACCAACCTTCTATCCTGCCAGCATCGACGGAGTGGAGTTGGAGGTACTTGCAGTAAAAGCTTCTGACGGAACGATTCGTACTGCTTTCAATACTTGCCAAGTATGTTATAATTCCGGTAAGGGTTACTACGAGGTAGATGGAGATGAACTCGTATGCCAAAATTGTGGCAATCGTTTTGGAATGGATGCTGTTGAGGTAACAAAAGGCGGCTGTAATCCGGTACCGATTACAGAGGAATATAAAACGGTAACTGATGATACCATAACCATATCAAAAGATATTTTATCACAAGCTACAGCGATCTTTGCTGAGTGGAAGTAATAGAGATTAGGTGGTGAAGATGAATCTGGGTGAATATCATTCATCTGGACTTGCCTTACCATCCAGTGATTGCCTGAAAAGAAGGCAATCCCAAGATGCCGGTCTGCGCCATATGAATGATATTCACCCAGATTCATCATGTAGGTAATGGCTGGAGCTTTAAAGATTGAATCAGTGTTATAAAATATTTTGGTGATTGTGAGACACATAAAAGGAAGCTATAAAAAACTACATTGTTTTGCAATTACTAGATTAATATATGAAGAGAGGTTGAAGAGGCGTGAGTAAAGAGACGATTAGAATAAGTGGAATGACCTGCGCAGCCTGTGCTCAGAGAGTGCAAAAGGCAGTTGGTAAAATTGATGGTGTGATAAATGCCAGTGTGAATTTTGCTACTGAAAAATTATCGGTTGAATTCGATGAAGCAGCAGTTAATATACCGGTCATCAAAGATGCGGTGGAGCAGGCAGGCTATGGTGTTATCGAGGACAGCAAATTTAATCAGGTTACGATTCCCATCGGAGGAATGACCTGTGCAGCTTGTTCACAGAGAGTAGAGAAGGCGATTGAAAAGCTGGAGGGAGTAAGTAAGGTATCTGTTAATCTTGCTACAGAGAAAGCAACAGTAGAATATGATTCACAGGTTATTCGTCTTTCAGCGATCAAGCAGTGCATTGAGAAAACCGGTTATCAGGCGTTGGAGCTTGATAAAAATACAGTGGACGAAGATAAGATAAGAAAAGAGAAAGAAATTAAAACTCTTTGGACGAAATTTATTGTGGCCTCCGTCTTTGGTTTACCTCTTCTGTATTTCGCCATGGTGCCAATGGTATCCTGGTGGCCATTCCCTATTCCAAAGGCACTTAATCCTATGGTGTTCCCTCTGCGCTTCGCGCTTTTGCAGATCTCATTGGTAATACCAATTATTGTAGCGGGCTACAAGTTCTATACCATAGGCTTCAAGGCACTGATTCAAAGAAGTCCCAATATGGACTCGCTTGTAGCAATTGGTACTTCAGCAGCCATTTTATACAGTATCTTTAATACTTATCAAATTATAAGTGGTAACTTTGGTGCGGTGGAAGGACTTTATTACGAAACTGCGGGTGTTATCATAGCCTTAATCTTGTTGGGTAAATCCCTGGAGGCGGTATCAAAAGGAAAGACCTCAGAGGCTATTAAAAAGCTCATGGGATTAGCTCCGAAGACTGCGATTGTAATAGAGGATGGCAAAGAGATTGAAGTGCCTATCGATGAAGTGGAAATTGGTAATGTTATCCTAGTGAAACCCGGTGATAAGATTCCTGTGGACGGTGTTGTACTGGAAGGTACAACTTCCGTGGATGAAGCGATGCTTACCGGTGAAAGCATGCCGGTGGATAAAAAAACTGGTGACAAGGTATTTGCAGCCAGCATTAATAAAAATGGTATGATTAAGTTCAAGGCAACGAAGGTAGGAAGTGATACTGCCCTGGCACAAATCATTAAGCTGGTTGAAGACGCGCAGGGCTCCAAGGCTCCCATTGCTCAGATGGCAGATATTGTTTCCGGATATTTTGTTCCGATTGTATGCAGTATAGCACTTCTTGCATTTTTAGCTTGGCTTATAGCAGGAGAACCGTTGGCCTTTGCAGTAACGATCTTCATCTCCGTACTCGTAATCGCTTGCCCTTGTGCGCTGGGTCTTGCTACCCCAACAGCAATTATGGTAGGAACCGGTAAGGGTGCAGAGAATGGAATCCTCATTAAGGGTGGTGAGGCGCTGGAGACAACTCATAAGATTAATACGATTGTGTTTGATAAAACAGGAACCATCACAGAAGGAAAGCCGGAAGTAACAGATATTGTTCCGGTGGAGGGAGTACAAAGCAGACGTCTGCTCCAGATTGCAGCCTCAGGTGAGAAAGGCTCAGAACATCCGCTTGGTGAAGCGATTGTACGAGGAGCAGAAAAAGAAAGCCTTGAGATTTTAAAGGTAGAGCAGTTTGAAGCAATTCCGGGACATGGGATTGAAGTTGTAATTGAGGGGATTAAGGTTCTGATCGGCAATAAAAAGCTGATGGATGATAGACAGATCTCCTTAGAGAGTCTGCGAGAAACCTCTGACCGGTTGGCCGGAGAAGGCAAGACTCCTATGTATATCGCAATGGATGGTAATATATCCGGTATCATTGCAGTGGCTGATGTTGTAAAAGAGAGCAGTGCCAAGGCAATCAAAAAGCTTCAGGAAATGGGTATAGAGGTTGCTATGATAACAGGTGACAACCGTAAAACAGCAGAAGCGATAGCAAAGCAGGTAGGAATTGACCGAGTACTTGCTGAGGTATTACCACAGGATAAGTCAAATGAAGTGAAAAAGCTCCAAGGCGAAGGTAAGAAGGTATGTATGGTCGGTGACGGTATCAATGATGCACCGGCACTTGTTCAGGCAGATATCGGTATTGCGATTGGTTCAGGTACGGACGTAGCTATGGAATCAGCCGACATTGTCCTTATGAGGAGCGACCTGATGGACGTACCAACAGCAATCAAGTTAAGTAAAAGTACAATCCGAAATATTAAACAAAATTTATTCTGGGCATTTGGCTACAATGTAGCCGGTATTCCGATTGCAGCCGGTATTCTTCATCTCTTTGGAGGTCCATTGCTTAACCCTATCTTTGCAGCGGCAGCGATGGCGTTTAGCTCTGTATCCGTTGTAAGTAACGCATTGCGACTGAAGAGATTTAAGGCTTATAAATAACGCAAAATTCGTTTTATAGTAAGGAATGTACCTGCTAGAATTGAAAAGAAAGAAAACCCAGTAAAATGAGCGGTTCAGGCATTTAACAAATGCCTATAAAGAATAACTTAATAGGAGAATAGAAATGATAAAAAAATTATTATTATCAGCATTATCGATCACTGCAATTCTTAGCCTTACAGCTTGTAACAAGCTTGATGTTGTAGGAGACCAATCCATAAAATCCTTCGATGCCGTGGTAAATATCTTAGGAGATCAAGTAACGGAAGACACTGAGTTTGGCGGTTGGTCCCTAGCCTCCCCGGATGGAGGTGCCAGATTTCTCTGGAGTGAGGATTATAGTAAAACAACCTCGAATGATGTACAGTTGGTAGTGAAAGCGCAGCCATTTATTGATGCAGGACTTGATGTGACTAAGTTGCCGGAAGGAGTTCTGGTGGGTGAGGATTTAATCCTTGGAACAGAACTAGGTAAGGATGCACTTACCTATTCGGGTGACGCAACACCACTTAGCTCCTATGAGCAGATCGTGAAGCTATATCGTGATAATATAAGTTACCACGCAGCTTTAGATCATTACGGTGTAAAGTTATCAAATGGTAACATGTTTGAGTGGGCGAAAGATATGACCACCAATGACAAAGACATCGTGTTTGTATTAAACCCAGATATTTTTATCAATGCAGGGGTAGATACTTCTAAGGTAGAGGGCTGGGTATTTGCACAGGTTGAGACCATGGATGATAACGGTAAGAAGATTACAGTGGATAAATTCTTAAAACCCTTCGAGCTGGATGGACAGTCTGCAGAGAAATAAACGTATTATAAATAAATTTAACTATAAAATATAACACTTGGATTTAAGGGGCTTTTGTAAAATGTAGATATACAGATATGACTTGCCATAATCAAGGTCTGACAAATAATTGAACTAATTTCTGTGCTGTAAGCGAACAATTTATGTAGGATATCAGCACTCAAATTAAATCAGATGTCGTTCGATTTGTGGGAGGTAATACATATTCGTAGATCTACCATGGCAAGAGCCCCTTATGCCAATTTTGAGCTAATTGAATGGGAGAGTTCAAGAATGTAAATGCTTTATTATTGAAATTAGAATAATAAGGCTAACCCGAGATAGCAAATGCTTTATTCGTAAAATCACATGTTATTAAGGCTGCCCAATATAGCAAATGCTGTTAGCGTTGAAATTAGTATAATATTAAGTTACAATCTATACAGATAAGATAAGCTCGGAGGTGGGACATGAATCAATTAAAGAAGATATTGGTTGTTGAGGATGAAGAAAAAATATTAAATGTTGTGAAGTCCTTCCTGGAAAGCAAGGGCTTTACTGTGATTCCAGCGGAAAATGGAAAAAAAGCATTGGAATTGTTTGACCGAGAGAATATTTCTATGGTATTACTTGACCTTATGCTTCCGGAGTTATCAGGAGAAGAAGTGTGCATCGCATTACGTAAGAAATCCCGGGTTCCAATTATTATGCTGACTGCTAAATCAGATGAAGCAGATATGCTTACAGGACTTGGT
>JAQZBD010000142.1 GCA_029239235.1 Herbinix sp. | reverse complement strand
ATGACCGTTAGTGTGGATTAATTTGAACTTATGGGTAAAATGTATGGATTAAAGGGGACAACTACATGACGAATGAACTGACAACGGGCAAGCCGATGAAAATCCTGCTCAAATTTTCATTGCCAATTTTAATTGGTAATATCGTTCAACAATTTTATTATTTGATGGACTCCATTATAGTAGGTAGATTTTTGGGAGTCGATGCATTGGCGGCGATTGGCTCTACCGGTTCTGTTACCTTTTTATTTATGGGATGGATTATGGGAATGACGGGAGGCTTTTCAATCCTTATCGCACAGCGTTTTGGAGCAAATGATACAAAGGGCTTAAAGCATTTTGTAGCTATGTCCTATTATTTATGTATTATTATGGCGGTGTTTTTGACGCTGGTACTGTTACTGGCTAACCAGTGGATTCTTACGGTAATGAATACACCGGCGGAAATATTCCATGACACCTATCGTTTTATGCGTGTGGTTTATACCGGTATCACAGCCACAATTGCTTATAATATGTTCAACTCAATTTTATGGGCTTTGGGTGATAGTAAGACGCCGCTTTATTTTCTGCTAATTTCATCTATTCTTAACATTTTACTGGATTTACTATTCGTTGCAGTATTGCCCTTTGGAGTGGCAGGTGCCGGCTATGCAACTGTAGTTTCCCAGATTACCGCTTCGGTACTGTGCTTTATTTATATGTTGCGGAAGTACCCCATGCTAAGGCTGGGAAGAGAAGATGCTAAAATTTCAGGTACTACAATAAGGCAATTAATTAAAATAGGCGGCCCCATGGGAATGCAATTCTCAATTACGGCAATCGGTGGTATGGTTGTTCAGATGGCATTAAATGGACTGGGACCAATTTACATAGCTGCATTTTCTGCCAGCGGAAAAATTCAAAATATTATCGTTCAAGCCTTTCCTTCCCTGGGTGTCAGCCTTGCTGCATATGTAGGCCAGAATACGGGAGCAGGCAGGAATGACAGAGTAAAAGAAGGAGTAAGGGCGGCAGTTATCATCACATTGATTTGCAGTATAGTTGCGATGCTTTTTGTTTTTATCTTTGGAGCGAAGTTCGCAGATCTTTTTGTAGATGACAGCAGCGGAATGGTATATGAAAATGCGAAGATTTTCTTTTATGTAGTGGCAGCCTTCTATCCGCTTCTTGGCTTGTTATATTTGTACCGCAATGCCTTACAGGGCTTAGGGGACGGGTTTGTACCGCTCTTAGGCGGTGTATGTGAATTGATCGCAAGAATTACGGTTATCATTTTGCTCTTAAAGCCCTTTGGTTATTTAGGAATCTGTTGGGCAAATCCGGTAGCGTGGATCTTGGCGCTTCTGCCCTTAGTTTTTACTTATTATAATAGAATGAGAACGCAGGGCAGCGAAAGAGCACATAAATAGTATGACATTTGCTGGTTCCAATTTCTGGTGAATATTTTGTGAACGCTAATTGTAAATGAATTTTTTTTATGATATACTGGATTTTAAAAAAGGGAAATGTAACTCAAAAATATGTTTGCAATTACCTGTAATAGCTGAAAGGAGCAAGTACATCTGCAACCGCAGGTGTAGACAATTATTATGAAAGACAGTTTAAAGAGTAATCTTGTATTGATGTTAAAAGGTTTTATTATAGGCTCATCTATGAGTGTTCCCGGTGTAAGTGGCGGTACCATGGCCATCCTGCTGGGAATCTATGATAAATTAATTGGTTCCATTAGTAACTTTTTAAAAGATATCAAAGGAAACACTATCTTTCTAATGAAGGTGTTAATTGGTGCCGGGATTGGTATCGGTTCTTTAGCCTTTGCAATCAAATGGATGTTAGAAAAATTTCCTTTTCCGGTATCCTTCTTTTTCCTGGGTGCTGTCATCGGCGGTATTCCAGCCCTTTATAAAAGGACTAAAAGTGAGAGCGGCGGCTTCAGAATATCTTCCGTTATTTATTTTTTGATTGGTCTTGTCGTTGTTATCTCCATTGGGTTCATTCCTACAGGTAATATTGAGATCAGCAGTGGTACAGGATTCTTTCATTACCTAATGCTATTACTCACTGGAATTATTATTGCTTTAGCTTTAGTACTTCCTGGAATCAGTACTTCTCATATGCTCTTAATTCTTGGCTTATATGATTCTATGTTACTGGCAATTACAGAATTTGATGTGATCTATATCGGTATTCTGGGAATTTCAACATTGATCGGTATTTTCTTGATCACAAAGCCTCTGGAATGGCTTATGAATAAATATACCTATCAGACCTATAGCATGATCATCGGCTTTGTACTGGGTTCAACCTCGGAGATTTTCCGAGATAAGATATTACCGGCGATTCCAAGTAATGCAGAAATGTCCTGGTGGATACCGTCTGTTATCATCTCAGCAATCACCTTTATTCTCGGGTATCTGGGAATCATTTCGTTATCAAGATTCTCCAATGACTAGTAGGTAAGCTGAGATAATGCTTCAAGTACTAAAAGCCAGATTTAAGAAATGAAGAAAATATGTATGCGTTATATATCATTGCTGAAGGTAAATAGACTTTCGGCACGTGAATCATAGCTACAAAACTAAATTAACACAAAATTGGCCAGAAGCAAGAATAGCTCCTGGCTTTTTCTATACATGAATTAGAATCAACATGGCAAAAACCTGCATATGGAAGTGTTCAAAAGTCCATGGATTATTAAAAGCAATTATAAGAAAATAAAGGAGTAGCAATTAATAAATTATTGGAGGGAACATTATGAAGAAAAAGGTATTAGCAATTCTACTAACATCTATGATGACCATTGGATTAATGACTGGATGCAGCTCTGGGACAAAGGATACTTCTGTGGAAACAACACCAACTGAAGCAGCGCAGAAGGAAGAAGCGGCTCCGACCGTTGCTACTGATTCCGAAAATACTGCAGCGGATGGCCAGTGGGAGTACAAAGAAGCTACCTTAACATTTTTAATTGACTCCGATGTTTCGCTGGATGGCTTTAATGCAGTGGCGGAACTGGCAAAGGAGAAGCTTGGTATCACAATTGAAACAGAAATGCGTGCCGGTGGTGCGGATGGCGATAACTTAGTAAAGACCCGACTTGCATCAGGAGAAATGTGTGATCTGATGGGATATAATTCTGGTTCCTTATTGGCAGCATTAAATCCTACCGAATATTTTATTGATATCAGTCAGTATGATTGGTCCAAGAAACTGGATGATACATATGTAGGCACAGTAAGCTCTGAGAACCAGGTGTTTGGCGTGCCTCTAGGTTCTGCACAGGCTGGTGCCGTTCTTTATAATAAAGAAATGTATGCAAAATATAATCTGCAGGTACCAAAGACCTGGGACGAATTTGTTGCCAACTGTAAGGTTTTAGATCAAGCTGGCGAGACAGCAATGATCGGTGCCTTTGGTGATAGCTGGACCAGTCAGGTGCTCTTCCTTGGAGATTATTATAATGTGTTAGCGAAGGATCCTAATTTTACATCAGGTTTTGAAGCCGGCACTACCAAATATGCTACCAGCGAAGCAGGTTTAAGCAGCTTTAAAAAGTATGAGGATCTAAATGGTCTTTATAATGATGATTATCTTGCAACTACCTATGATGATGCTTGTGATATGATGGCTTCCGGACAGGGTGCACATTGGTTTATGCTGACTCAGGCACTATCCAATATCTACTCCCTGTATGATAAGGAAACCGTAGATAAAATCGGTGTTTTCGGCGTACCGGGTGCTGATGCGTCAAACCAGGGCTTAACGGTTTGGATGCCTACCTCCATCTATGGTAATAAAAACAGTGATAAATATGATGATATTGTTCGTTTCATGGAATTCTATGTTTCCGATGAAGCATTAAATGCAATGACAGAAGCACAGCTTCCGGATGGTCCTTTCTGCGTAAAAGGATATCAGCTACCGGATAATGCTTATGAAGCAGTTAAGACTGACATGCAGGCATATTTTGATGCAGGAAAGACAAGCACCGCTCAGGAATTCCAGACCTCTGTAAAAGGCTCCAATTGCCCGGCAATTTGTCAGGAAGTTGCTTCCGGACAGGTAACAGGAGAGAAGGCTGCCAAGGAATATGATGAGGATTGTTACAAGCAGGCAATCCAATTAGGTCTTGATTGGAAAGAATAAAGGGCAGGAAAAGTGGCTGCTTTAAAACCTTATATTTTAAAGCAGCCTTTTATGCTAGAAAGGAGCCTACATGGACAAGAAAAAAATCTATTCCTTATGGTTTTTGGTGCCGGCTACAACGATTTTTGCTGTTTTCTTTATCATACCCACTTTGGCTTCCCTCTATTTCAGCTTGACAGTTTGGAATTTTGACTCCTCGAAGTTTTGTGGTTTAGATAATTTTAAAATGTTTTTCTCAGAGAATTCTTTAAATATCGGTATTAAGAACACATTGATATACGCAGTACTTACCAGTGGATTAAAGGTTATATTAGCATTTTTGATTGCTGTATTTCTTACCAGTGCCATTAAGACAAAGCATATCATACGTTCTGTTGTATTCTTTCCCAATTTAATAAGTACCATTGCAATTGGCATTACCTTTGCTGCCCTGCTTCATCCGACCAAGGGAATAATTAACTCATTCTTAAGTATCTTTGGGGTTGGAAGAATTGATTGGCTAGGTAATGTAGATATCGCTCTTTTCTCAATTATCGGAGTTGATGTATGGAAAGGACTTAGTATTGCTACTGTAATTTATATTGCAGGAATACAGTCCATTGATAAGGGGTATTATGAAGCCGCTGCCATTGATGGTGCGAATGGCTTGAATAAATTATTACATATAACACTTCCTCTGAGCCGTCCTTCCAGGAATTCAGTTATTATCTTATCCTTTATCGGCGGTATTAGAAGTTTCGATTTGATATGGGCAATGACGGGAGGCGGTCCGGGATTTGCAACAGACGTACTCGCTTCCATTGTATATAAACAGTATGCAGCCGGATATTATGGACTATCAACGGCAGGTAATGTAATTATGTTGGTATTGATAGCAATACTTGCATTTCCGTTACAAAAATATTTATACAGCAAAGAGACGGCATAGGGTTGAAAGAAGGTTGATTTCAACCATACGGGTTTTAGGCAGTTCCAGGATTGGAAGGCTTAAAAAATGGAAAGGTATGGTATTAATATGAAGAAAAAAAAGACAACAATTATTGTTGGTGATATAATTGGTTGTGCAGCAGCATTAATTATTTTTGTGATTCCCTTTCTCTTTATGCTTATGAATTCACTCAAGGATAGGAAGGAAGCGAATCAGTTAAATCTGTCCTTGCCGGATAACTTTTTGTGGAGCAATTATCTTGAGGTAATACAGACCGGTAATTATCAGATTCTAACAGCTTTTAAAAATAGTGGGCTAATTACCATCGGTTCTGTTGTTGTGCTGATTGTAACGGCTTCCATGGCAGGATATATTATTCAAAGAAGAAGGGATAAGGTTACGGGAATCGTCAGTGTACTTATTATGGTGGGATTAATGATTCCTCCGGCGATACTTCCAACCATTTGGGTGCTGCAAAAGCTCCATATCTATAAATCCATGTTTTCAATTATCATGCTGGAGGTGGCTTTAAATACACCATTTACCGTGATGCTGTATCGGGGCTTTATGAGCACCATTCCCATAGAGCTGGAGGAGGCAGGATATATCGATGGCTGTTCGAAAATCAATATGTTTACATCGATTGTATTCCCGTTGTTAAAGCCCGTAACCGCTACAGTAATTATTTTAAATGCAGTTAATATATTTAACGATTTTAGTAATCCTCTATACTTTTTTCCGGGAAAAGCAAATTCAACAGTTCAGCTGACACTTTATAATTTTATGGGGCAGTTTTCCAGTTCCTATAATTTATTATTTGCGGATGTTATCATTATAGTAGTACCAATGTTAATACTGTTTTTGATTTTTAACAAGCGTATCGTTGACGGTATGGTTGCAGGAGCGGTAAAGGGGTAGGAGACTGATTTAAAGGGGCTGTAGATAGCAGCCTCTTTTGTGGCGTCAATGGATAGGGACTGCTTCAACTACATATTAGAATTTGCTGTGTATACAGCTGATAAAGATATGAGGAAGATAATTACATAGTTATTCATTGGAAGATAAAAGTGATAGGATGGAAGGAACTTATCTATGAAATTTAGGACAAAGCTATTTGCTATATATGCAGTATTCATGCTGGTGGTAACGGTGATAATCGGCAGTATCTATTATTCTAATCATTATAGATCAGTGCGTCATCAGGAGGAGCAATCTCTTGAGTTTTTCGCCAACCAGATGTCGGTTCGATTTGATGATATCGTCACAAAGATGGAATATGGTATTAATTTTTTAATGTCCGATATGAATGTTCTGGATAATTTAATCCTTTTGTCCAATTCCAGAAAAAATATAAATTTTCCTGAGATTTATAAGAATGATGCTAAATCCGCCATATTAAAGTCCTTAAATTCCTATTTTTTGAATAATAATTTTTACCGCGTTGTTATCTTTAATATCTATGGAGATGTACTGGCCAGCAATGATATGGAAGATGCCATAGTAGATTCTTCCGTTCACGCGGAGGATATTGGATGGCTTGATCAGGTGACGGGTAAAAAGAATAAGAGCATCTTAGTAGGAAACCATCCGGATGATTGGGGATTACGATATAAACAGGAGGTTATATCCTTAGTGAAGGAAATTCAAGGAATGAATCTAGGTTATGTAGAGGTTCAGGTTCTTGTGGATACATTTATTAAGGATCTGGATTGGGAAAGTGAAGAGTATGAGTTGCTTCTGGTTCAATCGAACGGGGAAGTGCTTTATTCCTCCGAAGGACGGAAGGATTGCAGCTTTTATATTGATATCATGAAGGATAAGGGCGACGGTGTAGGAAAGTACTATAATCCTACGATAGAAGAAACAGAACTGATTGCAATGAAATACTCTGAGCATTCGGATGTAACAGTACTCATGATTGAGAATGAAAAGATCATAAAAAGTAAAGAGCTGCTTTATTTTTACTCCACAATCGCGGCCTGTGTTCTTTTTGGCGGATTATCCATGCTATTTGTCTGGGGATCCTCCAACTATCTTACCAGACCAATTAAGAGAATGCAGCAGCTGATGGAACAGACAGAGCTAGAGAACATGAATCAAAACATATTGATTGACAATTCCTCCGATGAAATGGAAGCGCTTTATGGTACCTATCAAGGGCTGATGGAACGTCTCTCAGAAGCAATGAAAAAGGAAAAGGAAAGCTCCTTATTACAGGTACAAGCCATGTTTGATACCCTGCAAGCGCAGGTAAATCCTCATTTCATATATAATGTTCTTAATGTTATCTCAAATAAAGGGATGATGCTGGAGGATGAGAGTATTTGCGAAATATGTACGAGCCTAGCAACGATGCTTCGTTATTCTACAAATACCAGGGAGCGTTTTGCAACCATTGGGGCGGAGATTATGTATCTGGAGCAGTATGGTTTCCTGTTAAAGGCAAGATATAAACACCGTTTTGAATATGAATACACCATTGATGATGATATTGTGGAGTGTCAGATTCCCAAATTAACACTACAGCAGTTAATTGAAAATAGCATCTATCATGGCTTTAACAACTCGACGGAAATCATGAAAATAAAAGTATTAGGATGGCAGGAGGACTCCGTTGTATATCTTAGAGTTC
This sequence comes from Herbinix sp., assembly GCA_029239235.1. Lineage (GTDB taxonomy): Bacteria > Bacillota > Clostridia > Lachnospirales > Lachnospiraceae > Mobilitalea. Next base: position 2,512 of record JAQZBD010000142.1, on the reverse strand, counting down.
ATGATAATGGTCAAGGCTTTGAGGAGGAAGAAATTCAAAAGCTTGAGGACAAATTCGAGCAGGTAAGGCTTCGATATCGAAAGAGCACTGAGATTTTGGAGATGGAGATCGGAGGAATGGGACTTGTGAATACCTATGCCAGGCTATATTTAATCTATGGGGAAAATTTGAATTTCTTTATTAAGAACGCGGAGGGAGCCGAGATTACCATAGGGATAAGGCTTAAAGACAATTTATTGCAAGTATAAGATGGTTTAAGGGAGTAATGTGCGAGATTTAGGTAGTGAAGTGAATATGGGGGCATATATATCCACCTGGGCTTGCCGCAGAAGCTTGCTTCTGTAAACATGCCCGTGATTGCCAAGTGCAGGCAATCACGGGAAGCCCGGTCTGCGCCCATATGGATATATATGCCCCCATATTCACTGCGTTAGTGAAAAGAGGACTTTGTCCTCTAATCATAATATGATTTAATATGGGATAAAGGATTTGTGGAGGGGATAAGATGAGACATAAAGTGATTGTTGTTGATGATGAGCCGGCTGCGGCAGAGCATGTCTGTGCAATCATAGAGAAGAAATGTCCTGACTTTATAGTGATTGGTACAGCGAATAACGGGATGGAATGTCTGGAGCTGATTCGGGAATCTAAGCCGGATATTGTTATTTCAGATGTAAAGATGCCGGTTATGAATGGGATTGAATTGATTAAGCGAATCAGTGACGAATACCCAGATATCCTGACATTAATCGTAAGCGGATATCAGGAATTTGAGTATGCAGCAGGTGCTTTGAAGTATAAAGCAGTCGATTACATACAAAAACCGGTTTTACCGGCAGCAATGAAGGAGACTCTGGAAGGAATGAGTGAGCGCTTGAATGAGCGGTTTTACGAAGAGCGAAAAAAGCTGATCAGAGATCTTACCAGAGGAGTTGCAACAGGGGAGGAGCTTCTTAAAAAATATTTTCCGGCGGAACGCTATTATGGAATTATGATTCGAAAGAATGGCTTACCACGACGTTTTAGAGGGACAAAGGAAGTGGAAGTATTTTCGGATATACATGAATCCATCATTGTATATGGCCGTGATGAGATGGAATCTCTTTATCTGATTCCCTATAATATTCTCTTTAGCCGCGAAAAGGAAGCACTGAGGGAGTATGCAGAAAATCTCGGAAGGAAAGAGAAAAATAATGCGTTTTATTTAACGACTCTTATTACGGGTAAACCCTTTGAGGTATCGGAGCTGATTGCAGTTATTTCGAAGCTTTATCAAGGATTAAATATAAGAACTATCATTGGAAGAAATCAATTACTCTTTCTGGAGGATCTAAAATCAAAGGATAGTGACTATCCCGATGATATGAAAACACTTAAGAAGCTAGATTATTATCTGTCTACTCATCAGAGCGACAAAGCAAAGCAGGAACTAAAGAAAATCTTTGAATTATGGGAAAAATGGAATATACCGCAGATACAAATCGAAGGTAAGATATGGCAGATAATTTATTCCCTTAGGAGATATGATGATTATACCGGTTATGATGTGGGCTTTGAATATCAACTGGAGGACTCTTTTTACTATGCTCCTAATATGAAGTCTCTCTGTACTAATGTAGAATCAATGATATTTCCTGATGAGTTAGAAGAGAAAATTATGAAGGGAAAGATAGATTCCCCGGAATTTTTCGATTTGATTAAAAATTATATGAGAAATAATAGCAAAGAGCCGATTTCCTTACAGTCTGTCAGTAAGGAATTTGGTGTATCGCAGACTTATCTCAGCCGCTTGTTCCGTAAATATGAAGAGAAGTCCTTTAATAACTATCTTACCTTTGTACGCATGGAGCAGGCAAAGGAGATGATGGATGCTGATAAGAAAGTATTTATTAAAGACGTTGCAAATATGGTAGGTTATAATGATCAATTTTATTTTAGCCGGATTTTTCGCTCTTATATGGGAGTTTGTCCTACGGATTATATTAATTCAGGTGATTGAAACGGATTATAACATCCGAATCATCAAATTATAGTAAGCAAATTTGGCAAATCAGATGTATTTATATTGTTTCAGGATCGCTGGCATAAATTTAAGCAGAGCTTTTTGGCTCTGCTTATTGTCTTATTCTGGATTGAACTGTAATAAAATTAGCAATCCTTTAGCTTAAATAACTCAGTCTTTTAGCGGTTATCAACGGGAAATAGGTTACTTACCCTGTAAAATATCCGTCCTATATTCTCTGGGAGTTTTGCCAATATTCTTTTTAAATATTTTTGTAAAATAATTTAAGTCAGGGATGCCGCAGTACTGAGCAATTGTCTGAATTTGCAGTTTGGTGGAATTGAGCAGCAAAATACCATGCTCCACCCGCTTACGGTTTACATACTCAGTAAGGGTACTTCCAATTTCTTTTTTGAAAAGATTGGAAAGATAGCTGGCATTAACATTTAATTCTTCAGAGATCGCATTCAGACTCAGGTCTGCCGTAAGATCCATATCAATGCGTATGAT
>JAQZBD010000141.1 GCA_029239235.1 Herbinix sp. | reverse complement strand
ATTTATTTGAATTTTAAGGTACTAGCTTTATTATTTTTCTATGCTATAATAGTGGTTATTGAGTGAACTATAACTTATAAAAAAATGAACCACACTAATTATCCTGTACCCTTTCTAAGGATAATATAAATTATTAACATCATTAAAGGAGTGTATTAAATTAAATGAAAATACTTATCGTAGGTTGCGGCAAGGTAGGCACTGCACTGGCTGAGCAGCTTGATCGCGAAGGACATGATATCGTCGTTATTGATAATAAGGCAGCTGCCATACATAACATAACCGATACTCTAGATGTCATGGGCATCGTTGGCAATGGGGCCAGCTATCACATTCAGCTGGAAGCAGGAATAGAAACTGCTGATGTATTAATTGCTGTTACGAATTCTGATGAATTAAACCTGCTCTGCTGCCTCATCGCCAAAAAAGCAAGTGATTGTCATACAATTGCAAGAGTCCGAAACCCCCAATACAATGAGGAAATTGATTTTATTAAAGAAGAAATGGGACTTTCTATGACCATTAATCCCGAGTTAGAATCTGCCCTGGAGATGGCACGATTAATTCGTCTGCCTTCCGCTATTAAAATCGAGACCTTTGCGAAGGGAAAAGTTGAATTGTTAAAATTCCAAGTTCCTAAGGAATCTATTCTTCATAATATGAAAATCAAGAATATCGAATCCCAGACCAAATGCAAAGTACTGGTTTGTGCGATCGAGCGTGGGGACGAAGTCTTCATTCCCACCGGCGATTTTATACTTCAATCCTCCGATAAGATATCAATTATTGCTGCTCCAAAATATGCAACGGAGTTTTTCAACAAAATAGGCTTAATATCAACACATATTAAAAATGTAATGCTCGTAGGCGGCGGAATGATCGCACTTTACATTGCTAGCAAATTTTCAGGTACGGATGTTAAAGTAAAAATTATAGAACAAAACAGGGAACGCAGCGAGGAATTAAGTGACTTGCTCCCGAATACATTAATCATCAATGCCAATGCAACGGATCATAATGTTCTGCTAGAGGAAGGAGTAGAAGCAACGGATGCTTTTGCCTCCCTTACTAATTTAGATGAAGAGAATATTTTATTATCGCTCTATGTACAGAAAAAATCAAAAGCGAAGGTCTTTACAAAAATAACAAGGCTTACCTATGACGATATCGTTTCTGAGATGCCACTAGGCGTTATATTAAATCCTAAAATGCTTACGGCAGACCGTATTGTTCAATATGTACGTGCCATGCAAAATTCAATGGGCAGTAACGTGGAAACCTTATATAAGATTGTTGGTAATAAGGTAGAAGCTATGGAATTTCGTGTTAGAACAAAAGCTGCCTTTGTGGGTGTTCCGATAGAAAAATTAAAAATAAGAGAAAACACGCTAATCAGCTGTATTAACCGAAGAGGAAAAATCATTATCCCGAATGGTCAGGATTCCATACAGCTCGGTGATACCGTTATAATTGTTACAACAATTACTGGTTTGGACGATTTAAGCGATATCATCATGTAGAGAACTGTTAAATGCAATCCGTATAGATTGCAAATACTCTTTCTCAGACCTTGGAGGACTAATTATGAATAAATCTATCATTTTACATATTATTGGATGGATTCTAACGATGGAAGCTGCGCTCATGTCCCTCTCCGGTATCGTGGCTATCATTTATCAAGAAAAAAGCGGGTTTGCTTTTCTAATAACGATGGCTCTCTGCCTTGTAATCGGAGTTCCTCTCGTTCTGCATAAGCCGAAAAGTAATGTTTTCTTTGCGAAGGAAGGTTTTATCTCCGTTGCTATGGGCTGGATTATATTAAGTATAACAGGTGCTCTTCCCTTTTTTATCAGCGGCGAGATTCCCAGTTATGTTGACGCTTTGTTTGAGGTTATTTCCGGCTTTACTACTACCGGCTCCAGTATCCTAAGCGATGTAGAAGCACTCTCCTATTGTATGTTATTTTGGCGAAGCTTTACCCATTGGATTGGTGGTATGGGTATTCTGGTCTTCATTCTTGCCATTCTACCTATGGCAGGCGGAGAAAGCATGCATATCATGCGTGCTGAAAGCCCCGGTCCTTCCGTTGGCAAGCTCGTTCCCAGAATGCGGACTACTGCATTTTTGCTTTATATCATTTATTTTGGGATGACCGTCCTTCAGATTGTATTGTTATTAATTGGAGGAATGCCTTTATTTGACTCTTTGACAATTACGTTCGGTACTGCAGGAACCGGTGGCTTTGCCATCAAAAATGCAAGCATTGCACCCTATTCCCCTTACCTACAGAATGTTATAACTATTTTTATGTTTTTATTCGGTGTTAACTTTAATATATATTATCTGGTTTTATATAAGAAAATTAAAGTAGCAATGAAAAGTGAAGAGCTTCGGTGGTATTTTATTATCGTTATCTCTGCGATTCTACTAATTTCATTGAACATCGGTGGATTCAAGAATTTCTTTTCTTCCATCCATCACGCAGCATTCCAGGTATCCTCCATCATAACCACAACTGGTTATGCTACTTTTGACTTCAATACCTGGCCGACCTTTTCGAAAACCATCCTGCTGGGACTCATGTTTATTGGCGCTTGTGCTGGTAGCACAGGAGGTGGCATTAAGGTTTCCCGTATTGTAATTTTATTTAAAACCTTAGGAAAAGAAATGTCCTATTTGATCCATAAAAGGAGTGTAAAAGTCTTAAAGATCGATGGCAAGAAAATAGAGCATGAAACCATGCGTTCCATCAATGTATTTTTTGTTACCTATATTATTATATTCGCTGTCTCCGTATTACTGGTCAGCATTGATAACTTTGATTTTATCACCACCTTTTCAGCCGTAGCAGCGACCCTTAATAATGTTGGCCCAGGCCTCGAGGTTGTTGGTCCCATCGGTAATTTCGGCGAATTTTCATATTTTTCAAAATTTGTCATGATGTTTGATATGCTAGCCGGTCGTTTGGAGGTATTCCCCATCCTTTTACTATTTGCTGCCGGTACTTGGAAAAAATAAATAAGAAACGGTATGACAAAGAGCAAATCAACGGATCAATGCGTTGATTTGCTCTATTTTTTCTTTGAATGAATGTTTCTAAGAATTTAACATTTCGGTAGTACTACACTTGTCGGTCCGTAAGGAATAACAAAGGTAGGGATTCCGGAGGCATAGGGTGCAATATCATATTGTTGAAAATAGATCACAAGTCCTTCTTCGGTAAGATAGAAGTTATTTGCTTTGAAATTCTCGTTCACCAACTGTACATAGTTCTCAAAATACATGGAATCACCATTTGCTAATTCTGTTTCAATCTGTTTCTCTATTGTTTGAATTATATATTCTCTGTAATTATTTCGATGCGGAAAAAAGTCACTCAGATCCATTCGTTTACTCTTAGGTAAATTCCATGTATCGGAATAGCGAACCGTTAGACCATGTGCTCCCCCGGCATATTCATACTGATCAAAATATAAGCTAAGAATACAGTTTTGATTAAACGTAACAATATAATTAACATATGCTTCAAACTGCCGTATCGGAAAATTGTTTGCGATGGAATATTCGTATTCCACCATAGCCATTTGATAAAGATTCATAATATTTGATCGCTCATACATGATCGCCTTTGTTCTGTACAAAGCATTTAATTTATTCGCAAGCGTTTGATATGTATCCGATATAAATCTGGGATACTTAATGGTATATCGCATTATTATATTATTCTTATAATACATATCCTGTTGTAATACTTTTTCCCTAACAATTACTTGATACCCTTCCGACATCCAATCCCTCCTCTTATAGGATACCCCTTAGCATATCATATGCTCAAGTTTCCACCGATATTCTTGTCTATTTACCGAGGGATAGGCCTAACTGTTTCGAGTTGCAATTCTTTTTCATATGCAAAACAGAGTGGAGGTAGTATGCTCCTTTTATTGATATCCTGCCGTTAATTATGCCTATTTGAGAAGTCCCACCTCTTTAAGGAGCAAACCGCTCTTGAAAAGCATATTAATAAACTGAATACCTTGAAAGGAATATACTAACACCACCCTGTACGGGGATATCTGTTTATAGAACTCTTTAATCTTGATAATTCTTTGCTTGATCAAATTCCAACTGCATCTCTTGATCCGGTTCTTTCGTTAATAAAGACACTACAAGGATTGCGAGGCAGGAGAATAAAAATGCCGGAAGCAGTTCGTAAATCCCAAAAATACCACCCAATGGTTTAATAAATAATTTCCAAACGAAAACCATCAAACCACCGGACAGCATACCGGCAATGGCTCCTTCCCTGGTTGTTCGCTTCCAGAAAAGAGAGAATAACATAATAGGTCCGAAGGTTGCTCCAAATCCTGCCCAGGCAAAGGATACAATTTTAAAAATAACACTGCTTTCGTCCAACGCTATAATAACACCGATCAACGTGATTGCCAGAAGGACAAGACGAGAAACTCTCATAACTTGTTTATCCGTTGCATCCTTCTTGAATAATCCTTGGTATATATTTTTGGATACTGCGGAGGAAGCAATCAGCAGATAGGAATCGGATGAGCTTATGGTTGCCGCCAAAATCCCAGCCATGGCAAGTCCGGCAATTAAGGTAGGCATTAAGTTCGTTGACATCGTAATAAAGATGCTCTCAGCACCGCCCTTCGTTAAATGTTCGGTAGGGAATGCTGCCCTTCCGATCAAACCGATAAACACTGCTGCAAATAATGAAATCGAACACCAAACGGTCGCAATTCTTCGTGATTTTCCAATCTCACGATGTGATCTGATTGCCATGAATCGTAATAACACTTGGGGCATACCAAAATATCCGAGTCCCCAAGATAGGGTGGATAGGATAACTAGAAACCCATAAGGTTGCGCTGCACCAAACAGAGGTGTGCCACTGGAAGATAGTTGCTGAACATCATTTACCACCTCCGGGGAAGCAATTCCAAAGAAGCTTAAAAATCCGGGTATTTCCTTTAGGTTATCAATAACAGCACCTGTTCCGCCTGCATAAACCACACTTGTAACCAACACTGCCACCAAGGCAATGATCATTACGATTGCCTGCATAAAGTCGGAGGTACTTTCTGCTAAAAAACCACCTAAGAAGGTATATACGATAACAAAGATAGCCCCTGCTATCATCATATATTGATAGGGAACGCCGAATAATGTATTAAACAATTTGCCGACTGTTACAAAGCAGCTAGAAGCGTATATCGTAAAAAACACTAAGATAAACACCGCGGCTATTGTCATAATAACTTTCTTCTTCTCTTTAAAACGGTTGCTGAAAAAATCCGGGATTGTAATGGAATCATTTGCAATAATTGAATATGCATGCAGCCTTTTTGCTACAATAAGCCAATTAATATAAGTTCCTACCAACAATCCAATTGCTGTCCAAATTGCGTCTGCCAAACCATAAAAATAGGCCACACCAGGCAAGCCCATCAAAAGCCATCCACTCATGTCCGATGCTTCGGCACTCATGGCAGCAATCCAGGGGCCAAGTGACCGCCCTCCAAGAAAGTAATTCTCAGAGTTCTCATTGGCACGTTTGGCAAAATATAAGCCAATGCCGATGACCAGTGCCATATAAAGACACATGACAATCAGTATTTGTACATTATCCATAAATTGATCCTCCCATTATTAATTCAATACGTTAATGCAGTATTGTGAATAATTATACCAGAATATTTTAAACTATACAAGGTGTAATAAAATTCCTTCGCTTATCCATCCCTAATCATTTATTGTAATTACATTTATAGTAATTTCATCTACAAAATCATGAAAACGAGGCTCTTTTGGAATATTATACTCCAAAAAAACCTCTTTTAAGTAGAAACAATATAATTGATATATCTATTTTATGCTCCATCTTACCGATAAAAGGAGTCTTTTTCTTATTCAATACAATGGCTGTCCTTTTACTATTTACCGTATTGGGCACACACCGCTCTCACATTCCTTATCAATGATTTCATGCTCCTCTGCATCTTCCATCGCTGCTAACAGTGCATAGTCGATTGGCTTTACCAACTTCATACGTTCCTCGTAATCCTCTTTTGTTGTGCATTCGTAGGGAAGCAAAGGATAAGTTTCCTCCATTAGCGGCAAGAAGGTAATACCAACAACATACGCAAAATTATCGTATACCCAACGGGCTACATCCTCCCACTCATGTTCCCTGACATGTACGGTAATTGAGGTATTATGATCCGACCAATATTTCATCGACAATTTATAGAGTTCTAATTGCTCAATCGCCCCAACTTCATATTTGGTTCTGCCTTTGGGTGCTTTGATCGGGAATTCAATTACTTTAATTGAGCAGTCATCCTCTGACTGTCCATTTTCATTATGGATGTGGTAACTGCCTTGCGCTTCGATCATTTTATAGAGAGGATCGGAAGCTGCGATACGAATTCTCCGGATATAGTAATCCGAATGTGCATAATGAATCCCGGAGCTAACACATGGCAGGGTAGATAAACTCCCTTCCGGTTTGATGGTAGTCATGAGTTCCGGTGCTTTAATGCCAAGTTCCTTTGCATAACGTTTTCCTTCTTCATGAACAACTTCACGCAGTTCTGCTAACAAATCAGCCAACTCTTTATAAGTCATAGCAGTTTTGTTCATCATATCCATCATTCCGGTTAAGGATACGCCAACAATACGATCTTCCTGCATTACGCGATTCCACTCTGGAAGTTCCACTTCCACTAAGGTCATACGAATCGCAACTCGGGTAGACAGCTCTAGGACTTTGATTAATTTTTCTTTATTCAGTACCTTTTTCTCTACAAAGGCTTTCATATTATTTGTAGTGAGATTACAGCATTGCTTCGACTGCAATAATATTTCCCCACAGGGGTTGCAACCACGAAAGGATGGTTTTCTACGTAATGCTTCTGTTGCATTAATGAATCCCGGTTCTCCGTTAATTCTAATTGAATTGATGATATTTGTAATTTGCTCTAAAGATGGTCGATTAGAATAAAGGATGGAGTTATTACTCATCTTGCGATGCGCTATCTCTGAATCCTCAAGCCACTTACCGTCCACCACTTTGTAAATATTTCTTTTTGCATTGATTACTTCATCGTCATCTTCATCACAGATAACCATCATTGCACTTCGTCTTACACCGCCTGATACAACATTCTCACTGATAATGGTTGCGATATCGAGTACATCAATTGATTTCATCCGTAGATCATCTCTTCGGTTGAATACCCGGTTCATTTTTTCAAACATTCGTTTGATGGATTTGTGCCCCGAAGCTCTTCCTCCAAATCGTTTTAGGCGTTCCCCTTCCGGCCTTACAAAGCTGTAATCAATAACTAATCTTTTTATTTGCGCATATTCTTTAGAAGTAATTAAGTTAAAGTAAGTTTCCAGAGCTTCGCACCAGCCCTCCTTACTATCTCCTACTTTTAATATCGCATTTGAGGTATCGACTGCATCAATGATCAGCTGCGTATGTTCCATCTCCGACTTCGGTGTATCTAATCTTACCTCACTATCGTATTCACTTTCTAAGGTAATCTTACGAACCTTCGGCAATTGTTCTACATGCGCCCGGTCAATTCGTATTCCTACCCCGCTTCCTACCATTAACAAGTAGAATACATCCACCAAATCTCTCATACATTCAATATTTGTAAAGGAACAGTTATAATTCGAAAGCGGATACTGCTTCACTACTTCCGTTCCACCCATGTACAATGTTCTTCCTGAGGTAAAGGTCTTCAGATGAAAGAGATTATCAAACAGCGTCTGGGCTTCCTTCGCTTCCTCCTCCAAAACAATTGGTAACCCGTTCTTTTGTTTAAATTCTATTCCCAACGCTATATTATACTGTGTAGTCCGAAGAACTGTTTCAAACCAGGTTTCTCTTCGTTTCTTATCCTCCAAATATCTGGAATAGGTTCGAAGATATACAAACTCTCCGATGTGGCTTAATGGGCTTTCCATAATTTTATATTTATTTAAAAAATCCTCCGATAATAAATGCTCCATTTTTATTCCTCCGTATCTTTTCTGCAATAAGAATTGCAGCAATTATATTTTGTCCCTAGTCTTCGAACTTCATTCTACAAAATCCGAGTTATGTACTATATATTGTATCAATATTATAATCAACTACTATATGTATGTCAATCTGTTCTTCGGAGAACTTTACTTTTTTCCGATTAATCTCCGCTATGCCTAAAAAACCCGTAAAAGTTATGAATCGATTTATTACTTTTTACTTCTATAAGAAAAACTTTCCCATCTTCCTGTCGTAATATGTAGAATATCTTTACCAATCTGTAACTCCAGTTTGTCCAAAAGCATATATAAATAGTGAATAATTTGTAAAGGAGTGCCTTATTTTGAAAAAAATTGTCACTATTTTCAGTTGTTTGCTTTTACCCCTTAGTATTCATACAACTGCATCAGCAGCGGATATCATTCCAAACTTAACTACCGAAAATGATTTTTTCTATGGCATCCTACTCGTCGCTTTACTTGTTATCTTCTTATTACTGGGATTACTACTCGGTCGGATTACAGGTAGGTCAAACAATGCCCGCAAAGAAGAAATTATGCCCACCCTTGATGAATCCAAACCAACACCCACTAACTCAAATACATTAGGACAAGATTTAAGCCAAAAGGAACAAATTCGAGATGCACAGCCAATTCCTAGAAATCCAAGAAGTCGATATTATAATTATTGGTAAAGAATAGATTGCGCCCAACTAGCGCACTGAAAAGGGAATGTTGAGCCTTTCTTCAACATTCCCTTTTTATCGGACTTTAATAATTAACGATTAATACAATTATTCTGTGCGTGATATCAATTTCTAAAAGAATCCAAACCGATGCTATCTGGACGACATCTCAGAACCCGATTTATAAGGTACTCTTCCGGATGGAATATCTGTGGAAGCAGGCTTTACATGGGTGTCCTGATCATCAAAAAAGATGTGAGCATTAAATGCCTTTAGAATCTCTCTCTTCTCAACTCCTCCAAGGAAAAATGCCTCATCAATATTCACGCCCCATTGACGAAGTGTTAAAATGACCCTTTTATGTGCGGGGTTATTTCTTGCTGTTATGATAGCAATTCTTAACATGTTAGGATATTTTTCTTTAATCGTTGAGAGTGTTCGAAGCAGTTTGGCAAAGGGACCATCCGGTAATGCCTTTTCTGCATTGGCCTTTTCATGTTCCAAAAATGCCTCAAGACCTTCCTTCTGATAAATCGCTTCCGACTCCTCCGAGAAAATAACCGCATCCCCATCAAAGGCAATACGGATCTCATGATCATCCGGCGTATAGTCCTTCGGTACATCATAGATCAGCGCCGCTGCAAAACCGGCATCAATCGCCTCTTGCACATCCTGTTCATTCTTTGATAAGAACAAATCCACATCAAAGGCTCCCAGATATTTCGTAATATTCTCCCCACCTGTAAAGCCTGCTCTTTGGATCCCTAAATTCAATTGATCGATGGAGTTGAATACCCTTAATCCCGTCTCCGGGCTATTCCTTGACATTACAATTACTTCAATAATATTGGAATTAAACTTATTATTAAGATTCAACAGGGCTTTGATTAGTGAAAAAGCTGTTCCTGGTTTTAGAATCTCATTCTCATGCTCAATTTCATATCTGATATATTCCTCTAACCCTTTTTCGGTATAAATTCTATTCTCATATTCCAGGTCAAATAAAGCTCTGGATGAAATCCCGATTACCAATTTATCATTTAATTGATATGCCATAAAAGTCCTCCCTCTATCAACATCAGAAACTGTTCTTACTATCATAAAAAAACAATAACATACTCTCGTTCCATCTGCTGCCCTTTTGGGAAAATAAGTGGAGCACGGGTTATCGATCTCCTACTCGGAATTTGTTCCTCTTAATTAGAATGGTTGTTTCTTTATTAATAACAACCTTATTTCATGCGGCTCTAAATTGGCATAGTAATTAATTCGTTTGTTGTTTACTTCAATCTTAATTTTATTAATCTTTGGCATGGATCGGCCTTTCAGGGTGTTTAATTCTTCCTCCGTGGTCAACGGTAATGCTCCCATTTGAACCCATTCATCAAAGGCGCTACCGCTGGATCTGTTAACCATATGTTCTGTTAAGGTATATTGACCATTTTCTGTATGGGCTAATACCAAGTCAAAATCCATGGGACT
>JAQZBD010000140.1 GCA_029239235.1 Herbinix sp. | reverse complement strand
CCATAATAAAAGAACACCAAAATGATATCAATACAGATATCGTTCTGGTGTTCTTCTTATTCAAAACAAATGAAGCCGCTTGATAGTGCATCCTGTTATGGAAGGTGAATATCTCTCTGCTCCATCCGTTCATTCATTCATAATATTAAATTACAGTCTCTTTAATAACTCTTCTCTCTGAGCCTCAAAACCTGGCTTTCCAAGGAGAGCGAACATGTTCTTCTTATAGCTTTCCACACCAGGCTGATCAAAAGGATTTACCCCAAGAAGGTATCCGCTTACACCGCAGGCAAATTCAAAGAAATAGAACAGCTCACCCAAATAAAATTCGTTCTGCTCAGGAATTGTAACCAACAGGTTAGGAACATTACCATCTGTATGTGCTAATAAAGTACCCTTCATCGCATTCTTGTTTACAAAGTCCACGCTCTTCCCTGCAAGGTAATTCAGTCCGTCAAGATCAACCTCTTCCTCCTCAAGGATAATCTCAGAAGAAGATGCTTCTACATTGATTACAGTCTCAAATAAGGTTCTTTGTCCATCCTGGATGAACTGACCCATGGAATGCAGATCTGTGGTTAAATCTACGCTTGCCGGATAAATACCCTTTTGATCCTTACCTTCACTCTCACCGTAAAGCTGTTTCCACCATTCGGATACAAAGTGCAGGCTTGGCTCATAGTTTGCAAGAATTTCAATGCTCTTACCCTTGCGTAATAGGATATTACGAACAGCAGCGTAAAGAACGGAATCATTCTGCTCATAAGGAGTATTCAAGCAATAATTTCTCATGCTTGCTGCGCCTTCCATCAGCTTTGTGATATCAGCACCGCTTACTGCGATTGGAAGTAAGCCGACTGCTGTCAGTACAGAGAAACGTCCGCCTACATCATCCGGAACGACAAAGCTCTCATAGCCTTCCTCGGTTGCAAGACTCTTTAAGGCACCTCTTGCTTTATCCGTTGTTGCATAGATTCTCTTCGCGGCTTCCTGCTTGCCATACTTCTCATTCAGTAATTTTTTAAATACACGGAATGCGATAGCAGGCTCTGTGGTTGTACCGGATTTACTGATAATATTAATAGAGAAATCTCTATCCCCAATCACCTCTTTTAAGTGATTCATATATTGACTGCTGATGTTATTACCGCAGAAATAAATCTCAGGTGTTTTTCTTATTTCCTTGGATACTGAATTATAAAAGCTATGTCTTAAAAATTCAATTGCAGCTCTTGCTCCAAGGTAGGAGCCGCCGATTCCGATTACAAGAAGTACCTCAGAATCACTCTGAATCTTTGCCGCAGCTTTTTGAATACGAGCAAATTCCTCCTTATCATAATCTACCGGTAGATCAATCCAGCCTAAAAAGTCATTTCCTTCGCCTGTTCTGCTAACAAGCTGCTCTTTCGCTGCTTCTACAGAAGCTTTTATCATGCCAATCTCACTGTCAGAGATGAATTTCTTTGCAACAGAAAAATCAAAAGTTACCTTACTTGCCATTGTCGTTCTCCTTTTCTATTTTTTCTTTATATTTTAACAAAGGCTAAGTAATTATTCAATAATTTTATTTTGACGTGACGAGGGAGTGACAAGGGGAGTGACAGGGGGAGTGACAGGGGGAGGGGTGACAAGGGGACGGGGTTGGTGTCACCCCTCCCCCTGTCACTCCTTGTCACTCCCTTCACTATGCAAAGAATTCTTTCAGCACATCCTCAATCAGTTTTTCCTCCTGGGGATCAATCTTTACAGCTCTTTGCTTACCTGTTGGAGCTTTAGCTGCTTTACTGCTCTCCAGCTTTCCTTGCTCCTGTCTTACTCCTGCGTGTGACTGCACTTCCTGGTCTTTCGCTGCTGCAATCTCTTCAGCTCCCGCTAGTACAGTCTCCATCGTGGAACGTCCGCGTGCAGGTCTTAAATCCTCTTCCATACTCTGTAAGATTTCTTCGTTCTCATCTTTCTGCTTTTGCTTGTCCTCATTGATTAACTGCTTTTGCTCAGCTTTCTTCTTTAGCTGGGCTCTTCTAGCCTCTAATGCTTCTCTTTCCTCTTCCAGCTTCAAACGCTCTTCTTCCCGTCGCCTAGCCGCTTGCTCTCGCTTCTCTTCCAATTTACGCTGCTCTTCTTCTTTTCTTTGTTCCAGTAACCTTCGCTGTTCCTCTTCCCGGCGTTCCACCTGGATCCGTTTCTCTTCCTGCTTCTGCTGCTTCGCTTCTCTTCGGCGATTTAATTCGTCCCTCGTGCTATCCTGCTGCAGCTCAAGAGCCGCCGCTGTCTCTGATCTTTTATTTGAAAAGACTCCTGCTTTTGATTTCTTATTATGTACATCCGTTACCTGGAAATATTCTTGGCGATATTGTTCAATTAATTCCGGGTTTGAGGTTTCCTGTTCCAGTCTTACCTTACAGAAATTCTCTAAATAATCTAATAAATTCAGGCGCATAATTTTCTTTTTTCCCGACAAATTAATACTTTTATCCACAAGTATCAAAACCGCTGCTGACAAAATACCCACAGCTCCAGTCATCAAAATTATGTCTTGTCCACAATCTTCCAACACCGCGAAAACCGTTATAATAGGCACTGCCAGGAGAATCAGGTACAAAACTTGTCCACAAAAATTCTCCCATGTGGATAAGAGAAGTCCACAAAAACGATACTTCAAAATATTCTTATCCACAAAAGTATCCACATTATTAACACCTATTTTCAATTTGTAGCAGGTGGAGAATTTTAGTTTTATATGCTTTAGCATTTTGTTCTTTGTCTCGCCCAATTGATCCGACTCTTTCATCAGATGCTTATATACCAAGTTTACGATTAGGCGTAATAACAATCCAAAGGCTCCCAGTCCTGCAAAGGCATAAATCACAATATTTTCGTTATACAAGTTTTGTAGCATAAAAAGCCCCTCTCTTTTCCATAAATTTACATTTATTATAGCTTACAAAAGCTAATCTGAAAAGAGAGAGGTTTAAAAATCGATTGACACTATTCTATTCAATACAACAAAATATCATGAAATGATACGTAAAGCTAAAACATTTGACAGGATTAATCTTTTTTTGTCAACTCCGGGAAGGTATAATAGGAATCCAAATTATCATCTGATACCTCAACGGTGTAGCTCGTTGTCTCATAACCATCTTTAATAAAGGTAAGGACATGTGTTCCAATGACTTTCGGGAAGCTGCCCGGAGCATCGCATTTAAAGTCACCGTCTAAATATACAGCAGCGCCTGATGGGGCTTGAATATAGATGTAATGATTCCGATCCACGTTCTCATCTGACGAATTACCCGAGTTATTATTCTGATTTCCATTACCCTGAGACGAATTTCCCGTATTACCGGTACCAGAGCCTGAGGAGGAATTACCATTACTGCCGGTTCCTGAGCCTGTGGAGGAATTTCCGTTATTGCCGGTTCCTGAGCCCGCGGAGGAATTACTGCCTCCGGTGGTGGTATCTGATTCTGTAGCCGTTGCTTCCTCAGCACTGGACACTTCGGGCAGATCAACCTTAACAGATTTACTTGCAGTATCTACCGTCAGGGTTCCCTGATAGGAGGTATAGCCACTCATTGAGACCTTTAACTTATGTTCACCATAGCCCAGCTCTAAAGGATCCGAATAAGAAATCTGCTCGCCATCAATAAATAAATCCGCTCCAAAGGGAGAGATATGGAAGGTCACTCTGCCTATCCTACCGCCCCCAGGGCCTAAATCACTTAACGATACGTAGGTGGTTTCATTGCGGGTTACAGTTATATTTTTTGTAGCGCTATAATCTCCATTCTCTACCGTCAGGTTAAAATTTCCTTCTCTAACTGTAATTTGCATATCCTGTGCTATTTGTTGGATTGCCTCATAACCAATGGTTATATAGTCACCAAGAAAATTAGCATAATTCTCAAGGATAACCGTACCGTGACCTCTAGTCACTACAATGGAATAAATGGTATCATCATAACCTCTGATCGTCAGCTCATCCTGCTCTGCCAGGTCTGTTACCGAAATAGCCTCTGCTCCATTAAGAACAAAAATATCATCCTCATATTTATATAGCCTGGATACAATCTTCATAGTATTCTCACCGCGGTCAATTCCCAGATTGCTTACCTTGGCATACTTCCATGCACTGGTTGATATTTTCAAATCCGTTAATCTATCCTTTTGATCCAGATAGCCTATATCCACCATTTCACCAAGCCCAATTCGATTGATTGTAATTGGCTTATTATACTTATCCGTTATATCGGTTCCGCTGGTATAACTTAACTCCAGCAGCTCACCGGTGCGGATCATATATAATGTAATCTTTTTTTGCTCTGTATCAATTGCTCTGACCACCGCCAGCCGCTTATCGCTATCCTCACCCGTCGCAGCTTCCTCCACCTCACTCTGTGAAGCTGGATTGCTATTCTTAATATTCTTAGAATTAACATCCTTAGAGTTGGCTATCATCGTAGCTACTAACACAATGGTGAAGAAGCCCAAACCTACCAATAGATTTATGATAGGCCTCGAATTAAAACCTAATTGCCTCTTCGGTGCTTTCTTATCCGCCATCTTAACGTACCTCTAATTTACACTTTCCTATATCCGGTATATTATCTCTACTAATCCAATTCAGGGCATACTTATCCGTACATCATTAGCACGGCACACGTTACCCCTTTTAAATCATTATAGCCCACCTTCTCTATAGATTCAATCACAGATTCTTCCTATAGGACTCATTTCCGGAAGACTCCCATGAAATGATATGAACTCTTCTATAAAATGCTTTCTAATTTACGCAGGAACATTTCCTTCTTCGTATTCTGCTCTCCGATGATATTCAGCTTCTGAATATTTCGGCCGGATATCCAGGATTTCTTTCCATTATAATAGAAATTAGTAATCTTCCAAAACTTCTCCGGATAAAGCAAAAGCAGATACAAGATATTCAGCTCTTCCTTCGTTATACTCTTTACTCGGTCATAGGCTTCAATCATATTACTGCCATAAAGGATATCCCAGTCATTCTTCTCCATGACCTTTCGAACAAATTGATAGAGATCTCCGATTTGCAAACCAACATAGGACTTCTCAAAATTTGTGGTTGCAATCATATCTTCGCCGGAAGGCAGGGAAGCTGCGTAGATTGGTTGACTGTTAATCCAGCCCGGTGGAACATAGGTCTTTGTAATGGTCTCAACCTTCTCCTTTAGCATTATTAAGTTATGGTATGTATAGTTACCGTGGCATACTCTTCTCTCACAAACTGCTTCCTCGAAAAGCGTCTGGTATGCTGAGTTTGACAGTCGCAGAGCTGCCGTCTGACCCTGCTCATAGAATTCATCATAGTAATTCAGATAGGACAATTCAAACTCATTCTTCTGCTTTTTCTCGCGAATATATGCTTTCACACGTTTTAGCTCCCGGTTACGCTTATCAAAGGTCTCAACCAGATTCGGAGAGATGTTATGCTCCAGCTGCTCCTTTGTGAAGTCAACATCTCTTAGAAGATTATGCAACCTGGCCAGATTTGCTGAGGCTGTCTCAATCTGAGACAACTCCCTTAAGTTACATTCCTCTCCCCAGAACCAATTTTTCATGATATACTGACTGCCTGCTCCGTCCTCAGCAAGAAGCTCATCATCCATTGTCTTTACAAATAAGTCCGTATTGATGTAGCCTTGATCAAGTAGATGCTCTTTTACTTTATGCTCGAAGCCTGCTCTATTCTTAGAGCCCTCAAAGCATTTATAAAGCTTCAGTCCGCAATCTGTCTCCAACAAAAATGCGCCCCTTGCTCTATATATATTGTTTATGAATACGAAAACAGTCATTTAATACGGGTCAAAAACCCGTCTACTAATATTATGTTGGTAATTTAGAATTCATGAATAGGGATTAAGGAATTTATAGAAAACATTTTCAAAATACACAGCAAAACACCACCCACGAAGCCAAACCGCTAAGGGGTAGTGTTTTTATTTCCAGTATTGACCGACTACCTTTGGGATAGTTCTTCCTGTACTGGCTTTCTATTATGTTGCACTCGGTATATTCTAACGAATCAGCAGATTATATTTTTGCACGAGTTGTTGTCTTTAGGTCAGATATTCTCCTATATGACTGCTAATTCTAGAATAATCTTTACTTTCAACATTTAGGTAATCTAATTCCCCGACTATTTTCCAGTCCTTAAACACAAGTATTCTGGTTGCAAGTTTAATTAGCTCCGGCATATCTGAGGACACTAAAATAATTGACTTTTCTTCTTTTAAAGCCAGGTTCCATATTAATTCGTGTATATGCACCTTTGCGCCGACATCAACCCCAACGGTGGGTTCATCAATCATTAAAATATCACAGTCTGCTGCAAGCCATTTGGCAATACTCACCTTTTGCTGGTTTCCGCCCGAGAGAGTACCTACTTTAGTTTTATCTGTGGGTGTTTTTATTGCCATTTTTTGAATCATTTTCTCTACAATCTCTGATTCCTCTGATGTTTTAATCTTGCGCACTTTATTTAAGATTTTTTTCCAGATGGTAATACCCACATTAGTAGTAACAGAGAAATCTAACACCAGGCCTTCTTCTTTTCTATTTTCCGTCACGTATCCGATTCCATAGCTCTCCAGTGCTTCTTCCACAGAACGAATGATAGCTTTTTTTCCATTGATTATTAGTTCGCCGCCATCCTTTTTATCCGCGCCAATAATTTGTCGCAGAAGCTCTGTTCGACCGGAACCTACCAGACCATAAAACCCAAGAATTTCTCCTTTTTTAAGATAAAAGTTCAACTTGTTAAATTGACCGTAGGTGGTATGATCTCTTACTTCTAAGACTTTCTCCTCCTTAACAGGAAGCGCACCCAAGGACTCCAGATTTTCCTCTCGTCCAATCATCATTTTAACAATGTCCTGGCGTTGTAAATTCTCGCAGGTTCTGCTGCCTACATATTTCCCGTCACGAAGCACGGATACTTTATCACAAAGGCTTAAGACCTCCTCAATTTTATGGGAGATAAATATGACTCCTACTCCTTTTTTCTTGAGTTCTTTTATAATTTCAATAAATCGAACGGTCTCAAAGGTGGTTAAGGAAGAGGTCGGCTCGTCCAATATGATGTATTTTGCATTTGATGACAATGCCTTTGCAATCTGTATTAATTGTTTGTAGGCTGCACTTAGATTCTCCACTTTATCTGTTGGAGAAAGATCCAGACCTATTAAATCCATATAAATCTGCGCCGTTTCATTGATCCTGTTCCAGTCTAACTTCCAGGTGTTTTTAAACTTATCGATCCGATCCAGCACAATATTCTCTGCAACAGTAGACTCCGGTATTACTTGTATTTCCTGGCTCACCATATTAATATCATGTTCTACGGCGTCACGAAAACTTCTCATTTCAATTTTACGGCCGTCATAAAAAATTTCCCCGGAATCAGGTTGATATATTCCTGTAATAATTTTCATCAGAGTAGATTTTCCCGCCCCGTTTTCCCCCATCAAAGCATGAATCTCTCCTGGTAAAAAGCTAAGTGATACACTATCCAATGCTTTCACACCCGGAAATATCTTGCTAATGTCTTTTAACTCAAGCATTGTACCTCCTTCATAATGGAAGAATCATTATTTTGTTAAATACTCTGTTGTCAGCTTATCTGCAATATCCTTTGTTACTTTTTCCAGATCAGCTGCATAAGTACTTATATTATCCTTTGTTACCAATACATTGCCTGCATTGATAAAATAGGTACCTTCCTTCATTTTGTAACCTTCACCCAAATACTTTAGTAACATGCAGGAGATATAGCCATGGCCGATAGGATTTTGAGCTATTGTTGCATCAATGATACCATTTTCAATCCCCTTCATTACGCCTTCATCCGTATCAATGGTAACCGCATAAATATGCTTGTCATTTCCCTGCTTTTCATAATAATCAGAAAGTGTCTGGGTCATACCAACGCTGGTTACCAGGCCGGTGCATATCACGCCGTCAACCTTACCTATATTTGCAGATAAAGCACTTTCGATTTTACTTACCGCCTCTTCCTGGGTCTTGATTCCGGCAATTTCCTGAATAATCTTTACATCCGGATATTTAGCTACTGTCTCCTCAATACCTTCTTTACGAAGAGCAGTATTCGGATCTTCCAACACTTCTAATACATTTAGAATATTACCTTTTCCACCCATTCCTTTAATTACAGCTTCTGCAGCGTCTGCTGCCGCCTGCTTAACATCAGTTGCAACTGCTGCTTTCGCCGCTGAAGGTGCTGAGGTATCACTACCGAAGTTAACAACATTAACTCCTGCCTTCTGACCAATTTCCTCATAGAGCCCATTGGCACCGGAGGAATCGCTAGGATAAATTGAAAGAGCATTCACCCCCTGGGCTACCAGTGCTTCCACTTTTTCATTCTCACTTGCCTGAGTCCAATCCGGCCCAATCTGAATGATAACATCGACTCCCTGTTCTTCTTTAAACTTTTCAACACCCTTTTGCACTTCTTCAAAATATGGATGGGGTGCAGGTGCAAACCATGCCATTTTCAGATCACTATTTTTCTTACCCCCAGATGTTACGGTATCTTTTGCATCCCCCTTAGAGCCACAGGCTGTCAATAATAACGCTGCTGCTACTAACATAATCACTCCCCATAAATTCTTTTTCATTCTTTACCCTTCCCTTCAATTAATTGTTGTTCTTTCAGATGCCGTTTCATTTTCTTTCGATTCAATAGGAACCTGATACTCTCGAGTGAAACCGCCAACAGTAAAATAACTCCTAAATAAGCTTGTTCAAAATAAACATTTGCGTTAAGCATAACTAGTCCATTCTTCACCATAACAATTAAAAGGCTTGCAAAAAACATACCAATTGGATTAAACACACCTCCCTTCAACACAGTTCCTCCAATAACTGCTACTGCAAAAGAGATAAGCATCCAATCCGCTCCTGTGGAGGGCTGTGCAGATCCGGTTCTGGAAATCCATAGAATACCTGCAAGTGCAGCAAAAAGTCCTGAACCCACATTGGCTAAAATAATCGTTTTGTTGGTATTAATACCCGACATCTTAGCCACTTCTATATTTCCGCCAGTTGCAAGGACTCGTCTTCCCACAACTGTATATTTAAATACATATCCAAGAATAGCCAGAGCCAAAATTGCCAGCCACAGCACATAAGGTACTGAAAATAAGCCGCCTCTTCCGATTAGTGTGAAGCTTGGAGGAATTTGGTCATAGGGATATCCCTGGGAAATACCATTAATTAATCCTGTAAAAATAAATGAGGTTGCCAAAGTAACAACAAAAGAATTCAATCGAAACGCTGTAATTACAATACCATTTAGGAGCCCTGCTATCATTCCTACGCAAAGACCAATTAAAACTGCAAGCATCGGGGGTATTCCCGCTTCTTGAATGCTATATCCCACAGCAACAACTGTAAGCCCGCCAATAAAGCCCAAAGAAAGATTCATACCTCCCACAATAATTACCAACGCCTGCGCTATTGAAATAAATATGTAGATTGCAGCCGTTCTTCCTAGATTAAATAAGTTATACGAGGTTAAAAAACTGCTTGAAAACAGGGAGAATATACACCCCAATAATAAAACCGCCAGTATGGTGGTAACTTCATACCTTCCCAAGAGCTTTTTCAACCTTTTTCTTAAATCACCAGCCAAGGTTCCTACCTCCCTATTTTCTTGCATCTTCCACCGCTTTGTACATCGACATGATATTCTGAGGTGGTACGTCAGGCAAAATATTATGTTCCGTATTGAAAATGAAGCCTCCATCCTTATAGAAAATATCGATCATTCTTCTGGAATAGTCATAAACCTCCGAAGGTGTTCCATGATTTAAGATACTCCTGGTATTACATCCCCCGCCCCAGAACGTAATGTCTTTCCCAAATTCCTGCTTTAATCTTAGCGGATCCATATCTCTTGCCGTTGTCTGTACCGGATTAATAATATCATAACCCGCATCAATTAAATCACCCATGAGTGGATAGATAGAGCCGCAGGAATGTAAAAACGTCTTCATGCTGCTATGCTTATGTACATAATCGTTGAGCTGTCTGTGATAGGGTTTAAATAACTCTCTGTATTTTTCCAAGGACATAAACATTCCGGTATCCATACCCAAGTCATCACCAAAACGAAGAATATCAACAACGTCACCGACTGCTTCACATACATTTTTCAGCATACTCAAATGCCTTTCCAGGAGCTGCTCATTTAATTCCATAACATTCTCAGGTTCTGCATAGGTATCCATAAGAAAGTTGTCCATTCTTCTTAAAAAGGCTCCCCACTCAAATAAGTTACAGCCACAGGTAATCATAAGAGCACGATCAGAGCTATTTTTAAGGTTGATACATCTTTTTCTTAAATCAGCATAAAAATCTTTTTCATAGGCATGATCCCAAGGGCTGTGCGCCAGAGAACTCCATAGAACCTTTTTCATTTGCTGATCCAAATCCTTGTAATTATCCGGATACCCATCCTTAAAAGGAAAGTACATCTGGTCGAAGCACATTCCATTCTTTGGCATCTTGGCAATCAGAGTACCTTCATGATCGTATACAACATAGGAACCATCCTCTGCGTGGATGGGACGAAACCAGGCTGGCCATTGTGCAGTCTCTCCATTGCTTAATACAACATCATACCAGTCACTATCCTTTTCATTAAATACCCTTCCTACATCCAGTACATCTGCACCAATTAAATCTAGCACCGGGATTTCCGGTTGCGCCACCTGCTGCACCACATCATAGATTCTGGTATGGCCCTCCTTCATTCCGAGATGCTTTTTAAGATTAGCATATGCCATTCCTGAAATCCCTGCACTTACATTGCTTCCTAAATCCATCGCCACACCATCCGGCTCAATGTGAGAAATAGAACTTAATACTCTTTCGCGTGAAGTCATTCATCTTACCCTTTCTATCTATAATATTTTCTGATAACTGTAAACAAAAACACTGTAACTAATTTTTGATATCATATTTTATATTTGACCGGTCAATATATTTCATTATATACCCTTATATTAATAGTGCAATACTTCTAACAAAACCATTATCTAAACGTTTAGATTAGTCAAGATGATAAACAACCTCCATATTCACCCACCATTCATTCTCACCAGCTGATGAAATCGGTATCTGGCAGGGGTCTGTTTTCTCCCACCAAAGCTTTGTAATTTCACTTTCTCCCATCCTTCGCATATCCCCTTCGAAATCCATCCCTTCATACTCAAAATAAGCAAACAAAAGGTTGTCTTTTAAAAAGATAGAATAATTACTGATATTACATTCCTTAATTACTTCGTTTACCTCAGGCCAAGGATTTCTATGCAGCTCCTTATATATACCTTCATATTCAGGTTTTAATTGTATTATCTGGCCATATCTTCTCATGACTATCCCCTTTCTTTTAATACCGTTATGGTAATTAAGATATTGAAAAGCGCTATAACTTTTTATGCATTTTGTACATCCAAAGGCTATATATCGCTTATTCGTACAGCAAATGCTATCGTATCTTTTTGTGTTTTTTACTTCTTATATCATTGTAACATCATTATTCACAAATAAATTTCAATCTTCTTACAATTAATCTAAACGTTTAGAATTATATTTAGATCAAGAGTGTGATATTCGTTGACATCCTAATTGGGCTATGATACATTGTTCACATTAAATTATATAAAAGTGAATTGTATCATCTTAATACAAGGAGATAGCTAGTATGGTTACCTTAAAAGAAGTCGCGAAGGACGCAGGTGTTTCTGTTGCAACTGTATCTTGTTGCCTGAGCGGTAAAAAGCCCGTAAAGCCTGAGACAAAATTACGTATCCTGGATTCTATTGAAAAGTTAAAATATATTCCCAATACAGCAGCCCGTAACCTAAAGTCTTTTTCCTCAAAACTGGTAGGCGTTATTTTAACCGATATTGACAATTTATATCATACAGAAATATTTAAAGGTATTTCCAGCTATTTGCAGCATCATGGCTATACCGTAAGTGTAGCCTTTTCTAACAACTCTCCTGATATTGAATGTAAAAAAATCGAGGATTTTATTAGCCAAAACGTAGCCGGCTTAATCATCATATCCTGCCAGCCTCAGAACACGAATTTTTTTCAAAACAGGATGGTAAATTATGATATTCCAAGTGTGTTTGTAGAACGAAATCCTGCCAACCTTTTTGTTAATTATGTGGGCTATCATAATTATGAAACCACTCATCACATTGTAAGTTCTCTAATCGAAAAGGGTTTTGACAACATCGCCCTGGTTTGCGGACCGGAGCATTTCTCTTGCGAAAGTGAATGTATTCGCGGGTATAACGATGCTTTTTACGATCATTCCCTGACCGCGAATAACAACCAGATCTGTACTACCGATATGTCTAAAGAGGACAGCTTTAAATCAGTGTTAAAAAATCTGCCGCTTCATTCTTTACAGGCAATCATAACAACTTCCAAAAACATTGCCTATGGAACATTGGAGGCTCTATCCTTTAAAAACAGGAAAGTACCGGATGACATTCAGTTAATAACCTTTAGTGAGGAATCCTGGACTAATTCAAGTAAAATTCCCGGTGTATTCCACTCCTCCAGAAGCCCTTTAAATTTAGGAGGTATTGCTTCTAAATTATTATTAAAAAACATTCAATCCCCCATACTATTTGAGCCACAGGTTCTCATCCAGCAGGATCAAATCATACAACAGCCGCTGAATCTTCATCCCAGCACTCCAAGCAGCCCCAGCAAAGCTCCTTGCTTACTGGCCTCTAAACGGGTAAAAGCGCTCATGGTTGACCTTGCCACTTCCAGATCCATTCAGCTGCTTTCTGAGTCATTTTCACAACACACGGGAATTGAAATCGAGTTTGACTTTTTACCACAAGATAAAATTCTGGACAGAATTGTTGATACCTTAGGCCATGCCCAGAACCAATATGATATTTTTATGTATGATATTCCCTGGCTAAGTTATTTGGTTCAAAATTCCTTTGTTGCGGATATCTCGAGTTTTATCATGGGTGAAGATTTCCAGCTGGAAAAAATTTTTCAAGGGAATATGGAGAACTGTATTTACGATAATAAGTATTATGGGCTTCCCCTCCTGGGAGGCTCACAGCTGATGTTTTATCGGAAAGACCTCTTTGAGAATTTGGAGATTGTTAAAGCATTCAACAACAAATATAAGATGCCCCTCTCTCCTCCAAAAACCTGGACTCAATTTAACGGTACCAGCGAATTTTTTACCAGATCCTTCAACCCTGATTCCCCGACTGAATTTGGCACCTCCATGGCTGGAATCACCGATGAAGAACTTGCACCGGAATTGCTGATTCGGTTATGGGCCTATGGCGGTGTGCTATGGGATACCTATAACAGACCCTGTCTTAATACGCCTGCAAATGTCCGCGCTTTTACAAGCATTATAGACACCCTCCAATATACTTCCCGCTCTCCATTTGAAACCAGTATTACGCAAACAGTAGAGGATTTCTCAAGTGGTAAAACCGCAATGCTGATTACATATTCGGAATATGCGGCGCAAATCAGCAAAAGTCTGCAAAATCAAATTATCGGGCGTGTAGGCTGTGAAATTCTCCCCGGAAAGCGTTCGGTCAGTATCGGCTGGAATTTAGGAGTGAATCCTTTAACAGAAAAACGCGAGAGTATTTATGCACTTTTTCAATGGCTATGCAGGCAGGATATCAGTTTTTATATTACTATTTTAGGTGGTCAGTCACCTGTTACCGCTCCCTATCATAATCTTGATTTGCTGCGATTATACCCATGGCTGGCTATGACAGAGAAAAGCTTTCACTACACAAAGAAAAGAAATGAACCTTATAAAAAAAATACATTGGTTATACCGCTAAACAGAATTGAAAAAATCCTGTGTAATGTTCTTCGTCAGGTTCTTAACGAAGGATTGTCCATTCCGGAAGCTCTTGAGAGAAACCAGCAGCGTATGAAACAGCTTTTTGGCTCTTATGGATATCCCAGTCCTTATTGCAAATAGATTTCAGCTTCCTACCAATATTCCCATCTGCTTCCTTGATTATTTTCCTCTGCTTTGCTTTGCTATAATCGTTGTGAACTTATTCAAGGAGGCATCTCATGAACTTTCGTATACCCCAAAAAGTAAATATAATTATAGAAGAACTGATGCAGCAGGGCTATGAAGCTTATGCCGTAGGCGGCTGTGTCCGCGACATGGTGCTTGGACGGGAACCGGAGGATTGGGATATCACCACTTCTGCCACACCTCAGGAGGTAAAAAAGATCTTTCGTCGTACCGTTGATACCGGAATCGTCCATGGTACGGTAACCGTATTGATGGATAAGGATCACTATGAGGTCACTACCTATCGTTTGGATGGAGAATATGAGGACAACCGCCATCCGAAGGAGGTTTCGTTTACCTCAAGCCTTACGGAGGATTTAAAGCGCAGGGATTTTACCATTAATGCAATGGCTTATAATGAAAAAGAAGGCTTTATTGATTTGTTCGGTGGCATGGAGGATATTAAGAAGAAGCTGATTCGATGTGTTGGCAGCGCCGAGGAGCGTTTTAGTGAAGATGCCCTTCGAATCCTTAGAGCAGTTCGTTTTTCTGCCCAATTAGGATTTTCGATTGAAGAGGGGACACTGGAGGCTGTAAGAGCAAAGGTGGCTAATTTAAATAGCATCAGCGCGGAGCGTATCCGTGTAGAGCTTACTAAGCTTTTA
Source organism: Herbinix sp. (assembly GCA_029239235.1). Classification (GTDB taxonomy): domain Bacteria; phylum Bacillota; class Clostridia; order Lachnospirales; family Lachnospiraceae; genus Mobilitalea. The sequence continues at coordinate 9,589 of JAQZBD010000140.1, read as the reverse complement.
TTATCTAACCATCCCGATCGATTGCATTCTCTTTATGAGACCGGAATTACTCGGGTAGTACTGCCTGAATTTGATCAGCTAATGATAACCGAACACAATAATACTCATCATATCTATTCCGTGGGAGAGCATACCCTAAAGGCCGTCGAAGAAGTTGCAGGAAGCCAGGAATCCTCTAACTTTGATACAAGAGAACGTACGATCCTTAGATGGGTCATGCTGCTGCACGATATCGAAAAACCAAGCTGCCTCAGCATCGGCAAAGACGGTCAGCATCATTTTCACGGTCATCAGGAAAAAGGTGCGAGCACCGCAAAACGTATTCTTAGGCGTCTTAAATTTGACAATGATACCATCGACAGCGTTGTCCATTTGATTCGCTGGCATGACCATAGATTTGAACTGACACCTGCCGGAATGAGAAGAACTATGAGTAAAATCGGCAAAGAATATATGCCTCTGTTGTTTGAGGTGTACCGGGCTGATTCTGCTTCTAAAAACCCCATCTATGCAAAGAAAAAGCTGGAACAGCTGGGAGAAGCAAGAATGCTTTATCAGGGAGTTCTTGACCGGGAGGAATGTGTGAATTTAAAGGAAATGAATATTAACGGTAATGATCTGATTGCCATGGGTATGAAGCGGGGTAAACAGATCGGAGAGGTGCTGGCTTATTTATTGGAGCAGGTACTGGAGAATCCGGGGTTGAATGATAAAGATATTTTATTAGATATGGCAAGGGCAAGCACCATTTAAATGGTCTTGCCCTTTTATACTCTGATAATTTACTCTGCTTATGTACATCTAATTCCTTCTTACCCTTAATACACCTTCTTATTCTTTCTTATTAAATTCATAAATTAATTTCTATGGATTCCCTCTTAAATTATCAAACACTCCAAAGATATCTAGTATTCCATAACCCCACTCTCTATTTGGATAAACTGATCCGGGATCTCTTTGTGCGCCTCTTAATAATAAGTTTCTTATATCGGTTCCATCCAAATGTTCAATATTTCCTCTTATAATCCCCCATTCCAGCAACATTGCTGCTATACCGCTGGTATGTGCTGCTGCCACACTGGTTCCTGACTTCATCGCGTAGCTGTTTCCTTCAGCAGGTCCCACAATATCCACCCCCGGTGCTGCCAAGGACGGAGAATTGCGTCCCGTTCTGGTAAAGCCCCTGCTTGCATTGATATAAAGGCTTCTGTTGGAGCTATCATATGCGGTGGCTACAATCGGAATATACGTATTACCCGGTGAGGTTAGCGTAGTATACGGTGATGAATTAATAAAATGTGTTCCTTCACCAATAAATCCACTAATCGGGAGCCACATATTATAGTGTAAAGATAGCGTCCGATTCATTTTTTGAATTCCAATGCGCCAAATGCCTTCTGACGGATTTTCAAATCTCATAATAACCAGCTGAGCACCTGATCTGGAGCCAACCAATTGAAAATAGATATAGATTACTGTAGTTTCAAAGATAAAGCTAATCTCTCTTCGCTCATTAATTTTTGGTACGATAACAGGAATGAATTCCCCTCCCGGAGAAGTCACTCCAACTCCAAAGGTATTTGGATTATCTCCCCAAATCTCAGCATACAACCCCGGTTCATTTGCTCCGATATTTATCTCTATTGTTTCCGTATCTGTCCCCGGCAGCATTGTACTTTCAAAATGATGCCTGCTGCTGCCTTCATTTCCAGCTGCTATGGAGACCGTTACCCCATTCATTTGTGCAACAGAGGATAGATATGTACTTAACGCACCCGCTTCATCATGTGACCCTGCTGAGGTTCCAAGACCGATGCATATGGAGATAGGGCGGTTATATTTTGCAGCAACGTCCAGCAAATACTTAATTCCCAGTATTACATCATTCTCTTGATAGCAGATGGTATCCTGTGAAACCATATAAAATTCCTTGGTTCGGTTTTTTGGAGGCTTTAATTTTACTGCTACAATTTCAGCATCAGGAACTACACCGGAAAAATCGTTTTCATGATCCTCATTTCCTGCAGCTACACCTGCCAGAAATGTTCCATGACCAATGTCATCAACACTTGGAACCACTGATCTCGGATCTGGATTTTGCAGTGCAGAATTTATTTGGTCTTTTGTATATTCTGTTCCGTAATAGAGGCCTGCCGGTGGATTCCCTGTTTGTATGGACTGATCCCATATGGAAATAATTTTTGTAGTGCCATCCGCGTTAATAAAGGCTTTGTGGGTATAATCAATACCGGTATCAACAATCCCTACTAAAACTCCCTGCCCCCGTAATTTCAGTTCCGGAATATTACGCAGCCTTTTCACGCCAGAGGCTTCTAAACTTTGTGTATCCAGTAATCCAAGTAAACGTACAAAGACCTTATATCCATACACATCCAGTGTTTTTTGCGGCACTAACTGCGCCGGTAAATAAATTGCTGTCAGAATAGAATCTATCTTAATATAGCAAATTTCACTGTTGGCAAGCTCCACATCAGAGGCCAGTTCGTAATCTGCTATAAAATCTGCATAATCCTCACTGACTATATTATTACCACAGTTTGCATTCATACTATAACTCCAAATAAGTTCTTGAAATAATATATGTTTCCCCTGTATTTGAAATTCATGGATTCACTTATGATGATGCTTCAAAAGAAAAAGGACAAAACCACTGAAAGCAGTCTTGCCCTTTTTCTTTTTATTTGCAGTGAATCCTACATGCTTCTATGAATACATAATTCTATCGCTTGACTCTACTTACTAGTCCCTTACCCGTTTCATAAAGCTGGCAATAATTGATGCTAAGATGCTAACTGCTATAAAACAGCTAATTGAAATAATAGTCCCCACCTGTGTGGAATCACCAAACATAACGATTCCTTGAAACATATCTACAAAGGAACCGACAGAGTCCGCAAGGAGCTGGAATAACGCTATACTATAGCATGCCGTAGCTGCAACAATAAGATAGCTATTATCATAAAAGAATAATACAATATCAATGACAAGCCCGGCTATTAGAGCAACCAGTATCAGTGAATTCAGTCCATCATGTGCCGGTGCCCATGCCACGTAACGGATGATTGATATAATTGCAACCAAACCGGCAATGACTGCAAAGTAGAATCCTACTGCTTTATTATTCATCATTTCCTTCATGCTGCCTGCCCTCCTTCTCTTCTATCACTTCTTCTATTCTTTCCCTTAATCAATGACAAGGTTAGCATTACAAGGCTTAGTATATCCAGTACTGCAAATAGAGCAATGAAACCATACATGGTCGGCTGCCACCAAGGTGTGATTGATACTACCTTGGAATTTGTACTGTAACCATTCATTACATTGCTGTTAGCAACAACATAAAGAATATTTTTAGCTGCTCTTCTTAGATTGCTTAACAGATATCCATCGTCTGTAGAAGTGATTGCCTCAGCGATTACCATAGCACTTGTTCCGGAGAAGTCAAGACAGTAGGAATCGGTACCGGCAGTGATATTCGTAGTATAATGAGCCTTATATCCTTCTGTCGCACCAGCCGTAGCATCTGTTTCAATATGCCCGATAAAGCCCCATTCATTGCGAATTACCTGATTATTAAGTGCTGTACTGGAGGAACATCCAATCAGTCCTAAGCGGTTAAAGCCCTGCATTAAGGCATGTGCATCGCCTTTTACTACCGCTCCTTCAAATCCTCTTAATGAACCTTCACGGAACGCCTGCTCATTGAAAAAGCAAGCAACACCCTCTCTATTATTCTCCTGATCGTTACCTGTAATATGCTTAGGACCTGCATTGACGCCCTTGGACTGCATTGCAATTACATATGGTATCTCACAGAGATAATTCATGTTCGCATCCTCTGAGAAATATTCAAAGTTTCGTCCGCCAAATGGTGTACGGTGGAGGTCTGCACCAGGTCCCCAGATTTCCATAATGCCAAGGAAGAGGCCTTCTTCACCCATTAATTCACCACGGCGTTTCATCAAGTCCTTATTAAAGGTGGCTGCCAGAATACCCTCACTGGTATAACAGTTTGTCGGAGCGGTAAAGCCATATTTTGCTTCATCAAATGCGGCTACCATACCGCCGATACCATCAGGACCATCACCAACGGACACTGCCGGTTTATCAATGGAGGTAACTTCCTTAGTACCAAAGCTGTCTGCAATGAGAGATGCCATTTCCTCTATGGTCATCTGATTTAAGAAGGTCTCCCACAAAGAATCCTGATAATCCACACCTAGCATTGCTACAAGAGGAATGCCCTGATTATCTCCCTGGGTAAAGTCGCTGACAGAAGGTGCATCAGCAGGCTTTTCATAAAGCTCACCATTATAGATCTTCATCATCTCTTCTGTTAATGCTACCGGAACAGCTACCGGATAGGTTCCCTGCCAGTCACTTCTGGAGAGGTATGTAACTGAACCTTCGATCCAGTTATTTATATTAGCGTCATCGAATTGATTTGTTACCTTTACACCTGTTTCTGAGGTACTATACTTCTGATCATCGAATTTCTCAGTCCAGGTATAAGTCTTCTCTGTGTTGCCGGAAGCAGCAGCTCCGGTTACATCAACCATGCCCTGAGCACCCTTTGATGACAGGACGTTATTTAATGCATCATGGGCATTATCACCGAGGGAGATAAAGTAATCGCCTTCGCTTAGAATATATCCTTTTGCACCTACATAATCATAACTTGCCAGCAAATACTTATCACATTCAATTGTAAGTGTTTCTGATTCACCCGGTTGAAGAAGTCCTGTCTTACCAAAGTCCAGTAATTGAATTGCGGATTTCTCAACTAGATTCTTCTGCTCATATTCACCATAAGGAGTCTGAGCATAGATTTGAACAGCGGACTTTCCTGCAGCTGCTCCTGTATTAGTCACAGTAACCTTAACCTGAATGGTGTCCTCACCAACCTCTACACTATCCAACACCTGATCAAAGGTAGTATAGGACAATCCGTAGCCAAAGGGATAAGTAACCTCCTCTGTGTAGTTCCAAGCATTTCCGCTAGAAGCTCCTGCTACCCCGTTCGCATTGTAGCGGCCGAGAATTAAGTCCTCATATCTGGTTTCATAATATTTGTAACCGATATAAATACCCTCTGCCTGCACAGCATAAAAGGATGCTTCCTCTTCAGAATCTCCTGTGTTTGCCAGAACCTCTTCTAAATTGCTCCAGGATTGGTTGTTATAGCTGTTATTCACATTAGCGGGAGCTGACAGTGAATTTACCGCATAAGTATCGGTAAGACGTCCGGAAGGATTTGCGGCTCCTGTTAAAATGTTCGCCACACCTACAAAGCCCTTCTCACCCGGGCAGCCAATCCAGAGGCATGCATCCACACCGTACTCCTCCAGCCATCCCAGCTCCAAGGGATTACCGCTGTTCAGAAGCACTATAGTCTTCTCAAACTTACCGGAGTCCTTAATCATCTTCAATAAATCCTTTTCTTCCTGATGTAAGGCCAACTGGCTGATGCCCTCCTGAGGATCCTCCATGTATAACTCACTGCCTTCACCACCTTGACGTGCTAACATTACAATAGCCACATCATTATAGTCATTTTCCCAGGATGCCCTAAGATCATTGGTATAGAAGGAGATATTCTCTTCACCAAAGGACCAGGTAGATGTCTCTTGCGTAGCGAAGTTAAAGCCTGCCACACCACGTTTGGTAGGGCTATTTAAATAAGCATTGAATAATGTATCATTAATGCTAAATCCTGCATTTTTAAGTCCATGATACAGGTCAATTCCTTCTTCCGTCGTGGATGCACCCGAGCCTGCTGAGCTATTTCTAAATAGCGGCTGGGCTACTGCATGACCAAATAATGTTACATTGAGTTCATCAGAAGCTAGAGGCAGTGCGTTATTGTCATTCTTAAGAAGTACAGCGCCTTCCTCTTCCTCTGTTATGGTTTGTTCATGAGTATCTTCGATTAATTTTTTCAAATTATCCCCATTTAATTCACCATACTCACTCTTGTAGTACTGAGTATCTGTTGTATCACCGTCATCCGTACTTACAAGCTTACTGGTTGTAATACCAAGTGCACCGTTGATTGTACTGGCATAGCCCAGTGCACAATTCGTTCCTATGATTGCAAAGCATAGCAGGAACGAAAATACAGAGGATAAACCAGTCCACAATTTTTTGTTTTTCATAATTCTTGTTTCCCCTTTCATTATACATTTTATATCAATGATTAAGAGTCCATCAGTCCTCCCTATACGTCAGAGTTCCTTTTGCCGATATGAAGTCCTAATACGGAAAGCCCTTCTATAAACATCCTAATCATAAATATCTAATCTTGTCTCACATGTCGAAGGTTTTTTACTGTAGCACATATTCAGCTCAATACATTAACCTGACTTTTGTCACTTGAACCAATCTTCTTACTTTTTAAATATTATCTTCAATATGGGGAAGTACACCCAAAAAGAGACCGCACAATTGATTAGCATGGATATCACATCGGCAATTGTCTCCCCTGTTCTTCCCATACCCCAGGTATTTATTAGTAAGTTATAGATGGGAGCCTTATAGATACCTTGTAAAGCTGCCGCCCCCAAGGTAATTAGTAAAAATGCTACAACATACCAAAAGGCTGCCTTTTTTATACTTCCATTTGACTTGAAGGTTACATTTCTTTGAGCAAAGAAATTAATGATCTGGGCAATTGCCAAGGTCAATTGCACTGACAAAAAGTAGGCTAATCCGCCTCCTCCGCCTTCCGCTAATGCTCCTGCCGGATAGTCAAAGATGTAATAGGGGCTTCCTCCAAAATTATGTCCGAACCGCAACACCTGAAAGCTGATGTCTGCCAGCTCTGTATTGATTAGCATCCCTTTGAGGATTGGCATTAGCACAAGCTGGATCACTGTTATTACATTCGACAGCACAAAAAATACAATAAATTCAGTAAGGGAAGGGTGCTTTTGTTGAAAGCTCTGCCACAGGTTCTTCAATCTTATACGAATGCTCATTCTCTGTTGCCTTCTTTCCTTAACACTGGAATTTCAATCCTCGTATTATATGTTCCATCTGTAACATGGACGGCTACCGCTTCCCCGTCTCCGGCTTTAATAACAGCTAAAGCCTCTCCATAATAGGTGTCCGTAAAGCTATTTCGATACCCCTGCGGATTATAAGGGCAGGCATTTCCTAACCCCATCAGTATTCCGCCCTCGACCTTCACTTGAAGATTATCTCTCTGTGTGGGCTTTAAGATGCCCCTGGAATCCGTATACTGTAATCGCACATAGCAGAGTCCCTGCTCTTCTACAACACTTTCTTCTGGTATCGCACGCAGAACCGTTTCCTTTCCTGCTGTTTGCAAGGAGGAACGGGAGATTTCTTTTCCGGCAGAATCATAGGCAATTGCCATCAGCTCTCCTGATTGGTATCGTGTCTGAAAATGCACGACACAATCCTTTTTATATCTCTTCTTTCCAACTAACCTACCATTGGTAAATAATTCCACCTCATAAGCTCTTGCATAGACTTCTACAATTGCCCTTTCTCCTTCGCAGCCCTCCCAGGACCAGGATTCCATGGCATCTGTCATTTTCCAGGCAGATGGTGAGTGCTTTCCCTTTATTTTTACGGGACGCACTGCCAGTACCAGCTTATCCGTACACTCAAAGGCGGTTCTTGTATATGCCGCCTCTCCAAGAGGCTTTCCTGTTATGTCAATTCTTCCACTTCCTGCAGTTAACCAGCCGGCACGATCGGCCTCTTTCGGGGCATAATCCTCATAAACCCAGGAACCGATACCAACCTCTCCCAGGTAGTCCATTCCCGCCCATACAAAGTCACCGATGATTCTCGGATTCCTCTTAGCAATCTCCCAGAAAGAATAGGCATCTTTACAAAAGGTTTCCGTACCTAGGATTAATCTGTTGGGATACTTCTTTAAATCGTGTGTATAACGAAGTATTCCATAGTTATATCCAGCGATATCCATATTTTCAAAGGCATCTCTTGTTTTGACATCACAGCCATAGAAGGTGGCTCCGATTTTCATTGTCTTATCCCCCAGCAAACCTGCAAGGGTATTGTAAAATTCGCTGCCAACCGGTTTATTCTTCTTTTTTCCTCTGCCCGCATCCTCACCAGCTTTCAAGGCTTTATCAACGTTCTTCTTTGCCTTTTCATCACTGTATACTCCAAAACCGATGGAGCTTAAGAAATTAAAGAAAATATTCACCCCACAGGTGACTGGTCTTGAAGAATCTAATCGGTGTAAGTATTCCGTCATCTGGCCGGTAAACTGTATTCCTCTTTTCTGAGCCGTTTCAGACACCTCATTACCGGTAGAATACATAATGACACAGGGATGGTTATAATCCTTATCCACCATATCCTTCAAATCCTCCTGCCACCAGTCAGCAATGTAGTTAGCATAGTCGTACTCTGTCTTATGGATATACCATACGTCAACATATTCATCCATAACCAGCATGCCAAGTCTGTCGCAAGCTTCCAACAAAGCCTTGGAGCAGGGATTATGAGCTGAACGGATTGCATTATATCCATTTTCCTTTAAAAGTCTGACCTTTCTTTCCTCAGCTTCCGGATAACAGCAGGCTCCCAGAAGTCCATTATCATGATGAATGCAGGCACCTCGAAGAATTACCCTTTTCCCATTAATAGTAAAGCCTTTCTCATGATCCCAGTCCAATATGCGCAGCCCAAAGGTCTCTTCCCTGACATCCGTACCAAAGGTTACCTTGCACCTATAAAGATTCGGTTTCTCCTGATTCCAGAGCTTAGCCTCGGGGATATCCAGATTTACTGTGACCTTTCCCCTGGTCTCTATTGCTGCAGCCGCTACCACCTCACTGCCATCAAGAATTTCGACTTTAACCTCTCCGCTGGCGGAGGTCAGCACCTCAACAGAAACTGCTGCCGGGTCTATACTTACGGTGTTAATCTTAATACCATTCATTAAGATGTGCTTCTTATCCAACACATACATATGTACCGGGCGATATATACCAGATCCCGTGTACCAACGGCTGTTTGGCTGATCCGAATTATGTGCTATCACTTCAATTACGTTTTCCTGTCCATACAGTAAGAAGCTGTCTGCTTCTACATAGAAGTTCGTGTAACCGTAAGGACGATAAGCTGCTTTCTTTTGGTTGATTAATACTTCTGCATTCCGGTAGACCCCTTCAAATTCGAAGATTACCGCCTTATTTCTATAATCCTCGGGTATGTTAAAGGTCTTTGTATATTGATAGTCACCGCCTTCAAAATAACAGATGTTACCTCCTCCCGGATTTATATCAGAACGTTTCTCTGATAACATTGCATCATGTGGAAGATTTACCGCTTCCTCTATTACCTCTTGATCTAATTTTCTGAACTTCCAATTTTGATTAAAATTAATACACTTCATTATGGTCTCCTAAATAAAAAATCCCCCAACCCCTACTGATTCACAGCAGTTGTTGGAGGAAGTATATAATACCTATTAATATTTTTCTATAGTTTCAGCATAGGCTGTCATTTTGGACTACATAACCTGTAACCTCAAGGAATTCATTATCAAGTAATAGTCCCATACCCC
>JAQZBD010000139.1 GCA_029239235.1 Herbinix sp. | reverse complement strand
AGCACATAGACACAAATCACGATTAATATAGCATAAAAAATCAAATCATAAAGGATACTCTTCGTTGTATTCCTGGTCTTAATTTCATGATCTGTATTATCTTCATTCCCCTGGTTCAGCTTTTCCCCGGTAAAATCATCAGTAGGATACTCATTAGAAATCTTGATATCATCTTCAGCCATAGCATTCAACTCTTCTTCCGATTTATTTGACATGTGTTACTTCCTTTCTGTCAATGCCACGTATCTTACGCCCATGTCGGGTGAATTACACGATAAAGCACTTTCACATATCCATATATGAAAGTGCTATTTTTAAATACTTTTCTATATTCGTTAGGATTTATTGCTGTTCCTGCTCTTCGTCATGCTCGTCATCGCCTACAATCTTAACCTTGGAACGATATACTTCTTCAACCGCAATTGATAATGGCTTTGGATAAGCAACATCTACCAATGGAGTGGAACCATCGATCAGCTGTCTCGCACGTCTTGCAGTTGCAATAACGATAGAATATCTACTATTTACTACCGGCTGCTCACCTGGCTCTACCTCACTATTAACTACTCTCATTAGATCTGTATATGATGGATGCAACATATTTATTTCTCCTTCCTTAAATACCCTTTATAATTATAATCTATTCTTCCGGAAATGTTTCATGAGTATCAATTACTTCCACTTCCTTAGGATTCACTCTTCCGGCAATCGTCTCCGGTAGCAAAGAGGACAGGATTAAATGGCCGCTATCGGTTACGATCACAGCTTTCGTTCTTCTTCCACAGGTAGCATCAATAGCCATCCCATTATCCTTCGCTGTTTGAACGATCCTTTTAATCGGAGCAGCATCTGGGCTGATAATCCCAATTATTTTACTAGCATTAACCACATTTCCAAACCCTACATTCACTAACTTATTCAAAGTTATTCCTCACTTCTAAAGCTTCTATTCAATGATTTGAACTTATTATTCAATATTTTGAACTTACTTCTATGCTTTGATTACAATATTTTGAACTAATTACTCAATGTTTTGGACTTCTTATTCAATATTTTGGACTTCTTATTCAATATTTTGAATTTGTTCTCTTACTTTTTCGATTTCTGTTTTCAAATCGATGGCTTTATTAGTTACTTCCAGATCATTTGCCTTTGATAAAATCGTATTTGCCTCTCGGTTCATCTCCTGTGCAATAAAATCCAGCTTTCGTCCAACATTCTCATTATCGTTTAAGGTTTCTTTCATATTAATGATATGGCTTTTCAGACGTACTGTTTCCTCATCCACACAGATCTTGTCAGCAAAGACTGTAACCTCTGTTACCAGAATGCTTTCTTCCACCTTAGTATCAGCTAATAATTCTGTAACCTTGGTGTAAAGCTTGTTCCTGTACTCGTTAACAACTTCCGGAGATCTTGTCTCTATAAAATCAACAATCCTAAGCATTCCATCCAATTTCGAAATAATATCCTGCTTAAGGTGTTCTCCCTCTGCAATTCGTGTTTCCACAAAACGAGCTGCTGCACCTTTAACAGCTTCTTCCACAAGTGCCCATAATTCTTTTTCGTCTATGGTCTGTTCTTCAAGAGTAAATACCTCTGGATATCTTGATAATGCGGATACTCGGATATCATTATCAATGCCAAACTCTTTGCTCATCTTTTCCAGATTATTATAATATTCTCTAGCCAAATCTGCATTATACTTAACACATACGTTATTCTCAGTATAATCTTCGTATGTAATATAGATATCGATCTTACCTCTGCCGATATATTGCTTTAATACATTACGAATACCAGCTTCAAAAAAGCTAAGTTTTTTAGGCATTTTTATGGAAATGTCGCAGTATCTGTGATTTACCGCTTTCATTTCAACGGTTATTTTACGTTCTACCTGAGCAATTTCACAGCGGCCAAAGCCAGTCATACTCTTCAACATAGTTACACACTCTTTCATATTCGGCAATTGTGGCAAACCTCGCCAATTTTGCTATTATTATATTCAATTTATTATAATGGATATGGTAAGACAAGTCAACCTTAGAATTTTGAGTTTGACTTGTTTAAATTCTTTTTATATTAGATACCATGTGTTCTAAATCAAGTTCTAAGGCTAATTTAAGATTTTTTCACCAAAATATTCAAGGAGCTCTAACAGATCACCTGCTGACTTGATCGAGATATTTAATTTGAAATAAATACGATCAGATACTTCTAATTCCTTGATACTTAAGGATTTTGGCAAATCAATTGGAATCGATATCGTAGAGCTGGAGGAATCTATTGCCCAACGATCATATTTCTCTTGAAATACACCTAAAACAAAGCTCTTAGAAATAGGAACCCGTCCTACATATGCCTTTTCAACCGCCACTTTAAGCTCATTATCTTCTACTGTAAGATTTGTCTTAATAAAAAGCTGCGTTGGAATCAGTGAAAGCACCTTTAGGTCAGCATAAAAATAAGCCTGCCCGTTATGAATAATACAATGAATGCTATCAATGTTCATATTCTTCAGTTTGCTATCAGCCTTGCCTGCAATCAAACGATTGATATCCTCTTCCGAAAGTTCAAATTGCAACTCCTTCGAACTGTTAATTATCATACCGGCAATCGAATCCAGTAATTCCTTCTGAAGAATCTCCTTTAAGGAAACCGTTTCAACGGTATCCTCACTAAATTTTTCTACCGGGCGTATACTGAAAATCAAGCCAGCTATTACAACAAGTACTACAAGTAATATAATTATAATTTTTCTTTTCATTCGTTTTCTCCTCTTTTGACAATTCCTTTATGTTCTCTATCATAAACAAAGATCATCTACCCTTCCAAGCTTCTCTGATATTTTTCGATAAGCTCCCGTGGAATTTGGATCGGCCTCTTTTTAAATCATAAAAATAACCCGTCTGTTTTCCACAACATACTGTCTTAAAAATAGACTTCCTAATATTTGGTGTCATTGTATCACATTCCAATCACAGCTTACAAGTATTCCATATAGAATTTGTGATATTATGGGATTTTTTATAAAAATTTCATTTTCTAATGAAACCTTAATTTGTTTTCATTTCCTTCAAGATTTATAATTAATTTAGACGAACAACTACATTAAGTCAAAATTCAAAAGTGAAAAGAGGCGACGCTTATGTTTTTTTGGAATAAAGTTGAGATCTACTCCGGTACCTCCTTAAAGGAATTTACAGATTTGCGCAACTCCTTAGATGCCGCAGAGATTAAATATGATTATCGCACAAAACAATATTCACCAACTCATGTTCACAATCTGCGACATAACTTGGTTTCCAAGGCTGATGTCAAATATTATCTGTATATCCACCAAAAAGATTACGATAATGCCATGCATCTAACCTCCAACCGGCAATACAGATGAAGTCGGGTTATTTATTTTGATAAAACCAATACAAAGGACTGTCGCGAAGTAGTCACAAACCTCTATTCAAGGCTTCCATACTTCGTAACAGTCCTCATTTTTTGTCTTAATTCAATATCTAATTTAGTATCATAATCTTAATTTTACCTTAATCTTGATTTCAGAGCTTAATCTTAATTTTATAGCTTAGTATAGTTTTTATCTTAGTCTAGTTGTTATATCTTATACTAGTTGTTATATCTTGATCTAGTTTTATATCTTAATCTAGTTTTTATATCTTAATCTAGTTTTTTAACTACATCTAGCTATTATATCTAACCATTAAAACTTACTCTGAGAACATTGGAGATGATAGATATCTCTCTCCTGTATCCGGAAGTAATACAACTACTGTTTTACCCTCATTTTCCGGTCTGGTTGCCACCTGAGTTGCTGCCCATAGAGCTGCACCCGAGGAGATTCCAACAAGAACTCCTTCTTTTTTTGCTATCTCACGTCCGGTAGCAAAGGCATCTTCATTGGTTACTGTGATGATTTCATCGTAAATCTTTGTATTCAGGACATTTGGCACAAAACCAGCTCCGATACCTTGAATCTTGTGAGCACCGGCGCGTCCCTCAGATAAAACAGGAGAATCTGCAGGTTCCACTGCAACGATTTTTACATTTGGATTCTGAGCTTTTAAATATGCTCCTACACCTGTGATAGTTCCCCCGCTGCCAATGCCAGCAACAAAGATATCAACCGTTCCGCTAGTATCCTCCCAGATCTCAACACCAGTCGTTTCCTCATGAACCTTAGGATTATTAGGATTTTCAAACTGGGAAGGTATAAAGCTGTTGGCTGTATTCTCCTTTAGTTCAAGAGCTTTTGCGATTGCACCTCTCATTCCCTTTGATCCCTCGGTTAATACAAGCTCTGCACCGTAAGCCTTCATTAGGTTACGCCGTTCGATACTCATAGTCTCCGGCATCGCTATGATTAAACGCAGACCATAACTGGCGCATACGCTTGCAAGACCGATACCCGTATTTCCGCTGGTTGGCTCAATAATGATGCTGTCTTTATTGATTTCTCCGCTCTTTAAAGCTTCATCAATCATCTTTTTTGCAATACGATCCTTTACACTTCCTGCCGGATTAAAGAATTCCAGCTTTGCAACAATCGTTGCTTTTAAATTATGGCTTTCATTATAGCTTCCCAGTTCCAGCAATGGTGTTCTTCCAACTAATTCTGTGATTTTCTTCTTGATTTGTGACATGTTTAGCTCCATTTCTCCAATACTACGGTACTATTTGTTACGCTTCCAGAGCCTGTGCTAAGTCATCAAGGATATCATCTATATGCTCTGTACCAATTGATAATCTTATGGTATTCGGCTTAATTCCGGAAGCAAGCAATTCTTCTTCGTTCATCTGTGAGTGTGTTGTACTTGCCGGATGGATTACAAGTGATTTAACATCGGCTACATTTGCAAGCAAAGAAAAAATCTGCAGCCTGTCAATGAAAGCTTTTGCTGTGTCAGCATCCCCTTTAATCTCAAAAGTAAAGATGGAGCTTCCTCCCTCCGGGAAATATTTTTTGTACAGGGAGTGGTATGGATTATCCGGTAAGGATGGATGATTCACGCTCTCCACCTTAGGATGCTTTCTTAAAAATTCTACTACCTTTAATGCGTTGGATACATGACGCTCCACACGCAAGGATAAGGTCTCCAATCCCTGAAGAAATAAAAATGAATGAAAAGGACTAATGGTGGAACCGGTATCTCTCATTAAGGTAACTCTTATCTTAATGATATACGCCAGTGCTCCCACAGCTTTGGTAAATTGAACTCCATGATAGCTATCGTTGGGTTCTGTTAAGGAAGGGAATTTACCGGAGCCTTCCCAATCAAATTTACCGCCGTCAATGATAACACCACCGATGGAGGTTCCATGTCCGCCGATGAATTTGGTTGCAGAATGTACTACCACATCTGCTCCAAGTTCAATTGGTCTTAGTAAAAATGGTGTTGCAAAAGTATTATCTACAATTAAAGGAATTTTATTATCATGAGCAATTTTTGCAAGCTTTTCAATATCAACAATATTGGAATTGGGATTTCCCAAGCTTTCAATGAAGATTGCCTTTGTATTCGGCTGAATTGCCTTTTCAAAATTAGATAAATCATCGGAATCCACGAAGGTAGTTGTAATTCCAAAGTCAACCAGGGTATGGGCAAATAAATTATAGGTACCGCCATAGATTGTCTGTGCAGATACGATATGATCCCCTGCATGGGCAATATTCTGAATTGCATATGTAACTGCAGCTGAGCCTGAGGAGGTAGCAAGTGCTGCAACTCCGCCTTCTAGGGCTGCGATTCTCTGTTCAAACACGTCTGAAGTAGGATTCATCAATCTGGTGTAGATATTTCCACCTTCACTTAAATTAAATCTTGCTGCGGCCTGAGCACTATTATCAAATACATAGGATGAGGTCTGATAAATAGGAACGCAACGTGCTCCGGTTGCCGGGTCTGGTTGTTCCTGTCCTGCGTGTAATTGTAATGTCTCAAAATGTAATTTCTTTTCGTTTGCCATAGAATCCCTCCATAATATTATTTTGCATACCTTGCATACATGTTATATATGTATTGTATATTGCTACAATCATATCCTTATACAAAACTTTTGTCAAGCACTTATCAGCTTTATGTCATAAAAAATATCCATGATATGGCACTCACTTCATTCGCGCTGATATAATTTAAGAGCAGCACTTTACTTGATTAATGGAATGAAGCGGTATTTACTTTCAATAATATCATTGAATTTCAAAGAATTCAACTAAAACATACCGTAAATCTACCCACATTAACCCTATTCTACCAGGAATTTTTAGGATTCAATCGAATCCTCTAATAAGCTGGCATTACTCTTTTTTGCAAAAAAGCTAAGTTTCGTTTCTGATATAATAACTGCTATAAATATTAAACAGAAACCACAGAACAGACGAAGGGTTAATTTCTCACCGTAAAAGAAAATGGAGAACATTACACCAAATACGGATTCCAGACTGAGGATGATTGCTGCCGGTGCCGGATTCGTATACTTCTGCCCTACATTCTGTAATAGTAAAGCTACAGCGGTAGCAAAGACAGAAAGATAGAGTAAGCCCCCAAGCATCTGTGTGCTCCATACTGCTGGGAAATCCTCAAACAGGAACCCAATGATCCAAGAAAACAATGCTGCATATCCAAACTGAAGGATTGTAAGCAAGATAGGGTCTTTATCCTTACTAAACTTTGCAACCGCAACCATGTGTGCAGCAAACACCACACCGCTCACCAGGGTTAAGGAATCACCGGTTCCAATAGTAAGATCCCCATTCATAGATACCAAACCGATACCAAATAAGGTAATTCCAGCTGCTAAAATATTATATCTGTCCGGCCTCTTCTGATCTACAATCCAGAAGAAAAACGGAACCAGTACACAGTAGATAGCTGTTAAAAATGCATTCTTTCCCGGTGTAGTATCAATGATTCCAATTGTTTGTAAGCTATAAGCAAGAAAGAGGCAGGCTCCGATAATACCTCCCTTTATAAAATAATCCTTATCTAAAGCTTTTAATCTTTTATGGAAAATGATGCTTAGGAGAATGCATCCTATGGTAAAGCGAATGGCCAAAAGCATATGTGGCTGAATCATATCCATGGAATTCTTCACTATGAGAAAAGATCCTCCCCAAATCAGTGCTGCTAAGAATAATGCTGCTTTTGCACCTACATTTTTTGTTGCACTATTTTTCAAAATTCTTCACTCCTTGTCCTTTTTAAATTCTACACTAACAGTCATTCAGCCGCAAGGCTACTCAATGCCGAATGTGAATTATTTTTTTAATTCACACTGCTTTCAGTGTCAAACCCTTTTTCAGGGGTTTTGGCTTCGCTCATTTTATCACACTCTTTTTTATTCTTCAACACCGATTAATACCTTATAACATAGAAACTGTGCCAAAACCGAATGCTTTGGCACAGTTTTATCTTTAAAAATTATAATTTTATTTGTGGTAAGGATATCGTTTCACCGGATAAGCAGAAGGATATGGCAGGATTTCCGGATCATTTGTTTTTGTATAGGAAGCACAATTTGCCTGTTGAAAGCAAAGGAACCAGTCAACGCAATAAACATCGCCTTTTAAATTCTCGATCCGATCTGATGCGGCTCCGCAGGTACCTGGGGGCGGCAGAATTACATCCTCGCAAGGTATCCAGTTTGCAGGTGTTGCGATATTCTCACGATCTGCCTGCTGTAAAGCAATGATCATTCGCTTAATCTCATGAATATTGCGTCCCGTGGAAGCCGGATAATAGAGAATTGCTCTGATGATTCCTTCCGGGTCTATAATGAAGACAGCGCGAACCGTTTGCGTGCCGGATGCACTTGGATGCAGCATACCATATTGCTTCGCTACTTCCATTGTTATATCAGCAATTAAAGGAAACGTCACTTCTACATGCTTCATGTCCTTCCAGGCAAGCTCTTTAATTCTTCTCAACCAGGCTATATGTGAATAGATGGAATCTATCGACAAACCAATCAGCTCCGTATCTAAGGCTTTAAATTCATTCATCATAGAAGCAAAGGTTATAAATTCCGTCGTACAAACAGGTGTAAAATCCGCCGGATGGCTAAAAAACACTACCCACTTACCGTGATAATCCTTAGGAAAATTGATATCTCCCTGTGTTGTAAGAGCATGGAATTCAGGTGCCTTGTCCCCGATGAGCGGCATTCGATAACTATTTTCCATAGTTAACCCCTTTCAATATATCGATACTATAAGTTATGAGAACTTTGGTGGTTTGCGACAGATTTAGGAGAAAAAAGCTGTTTCTCCGCCAATAAATTCCTCAGCAAAGAAACAGCTCATTACTCTGTACCATTTTTAATTCATTAATCCTCTAGGACATTACCATCGGTAGTAATCGTTATTACTCTCCAGGGAATCATCTGCCCGCTATTCGCAAGCGCTGTTTTTACGGCATTCACAATGCCTCCGCAGCAAGGAACCTCCATTCGGATTACAGTAACACTCTTGATGTTGTTTAATCTTAAAATCTGCTCCAGCTTATCAGAATAGTCAACCTCATCCAATTTAGGACATCCGATTAAGGTAATCTTATTCTTCATAAATTGATGGAAATTACCATAAGCGTAAGCTGTACAATCTGCGGCAATTAAGAGGTTGGAATCCTCGAAAAAGGACGCATGGGGTGCTACCAATTTAATCTGTACCGGCCATTGTCTCAGCATCGAAGGTGCTGCCTGATTCGCAGCACTAACCTCAGGTGCTGCTGCCGGCTTTTCTTCTCTCTGGAAACTCATTGCTCTGGAGCCAGGGCAACCACCGCCAGAATGGTGATGAGCTGCATGAGCTGCTTTTTGTGCTTCCTGCTGATCCTTCAGCTTCTTTGCAGCTATATTGCGGTTTACTTCCTCTTCATTATATTCTAAAGCTTCTCTCTCCTCAAAGCTGATTGCATTCGTCGGACATACAGGGAGGCAGTTGCCAAGACCATCGCAGTAATCATCTCGGAGCAGCTTTGCCTTTCCATCAATGAGTCCAATCGCTGATTCATGGCAGGCATTCACACATAACCCACAACCATTACATAATTCTTCCTGAATCTTAATTATTTTACGTAACATATTAAATCCTCCTATTCTATGATAACAGCACTTCATTTCATCTTATCTTTTATTATTCGGCTGTAACGTTCTTTCCTTTATCCGTACCTTTTATCTGTATCTATCATATCTAAAATAAACAGTAAAAGATGTAGCCACTGCTACAAAAATAAAGTATCCAAGAACCAATCATTCGTTTTTGGATACTTTCTGCTTATATGAAATATATTTTCTGCTATTTGTCCTGCTCTTTCTGACCATTGATGTAGCACTGATAACACATAGCAGTATAGGTATCATTTCCACCGATTAAAATCTGTTCGCCCTCTGTAATTATCTTTCCGTTACCATCCAAACGAACATTTACGGTTGCTTTCCTTCCGCAGGAGCAGATTGTCTTAATCTCAGTAATGGAATCCGCTATCTCCATAAGGCGCTTACTGCCTGGAAACATCTTTGTACGAAAATCAGCTCTTAGTCCAAAGCACAGCACCGGCATATTAAAGTCAATTACGATCATGGAAAGCTGGTCAACCTGTTCTTCTGTTAAAAATTGTGCTTCATCTACAATGATAACATCTACCGGCTCAGGTAGTTTTGAATAGCTCTCATATACATCTTCCGAATCAGGTAAAATGTACGCCGGAGCCGACAATCCAGCCCGGGATTTTATCAAATGATCTCCATCTCTATTATCAATCTGAGGCTTAATCAGCCAAACCTTCATACCCCGTTCTTCATAATTAAACTTCGTGATTAGTGCCTGGGCTGTTTTTGAGCTTCCCATTACGCCATACTTAAAATATAACTTTGCCATAGTTCCCATCCCTTTTACATTTTTTGATATATGCATACATATTCAGTTCAAAATCTATATCTGTCTTTTCACTCTCGAATCATTGATATAGATATTTTAATCGCTTTACAATCATTGCTCCAAGAATTCCGATTAAGGCTCCCGTAATTACTCCCGCAATTAATAAGAAAGGCAGATAATAAATAATATTAATATTTTCCACCACCACGATCGACATTAAAATCTGTCCCACATTATGGGATATACCGCCAAGAATACTTACGCCCACAAAGCTGAACAGCTTGCTTTGTTTAAATAAGGACATTATCCCCCAGCTTAAAAGCCCCCCTGCAAGACTGAAGAGCATCGTTGAAGGACTGCCAAAGGTAAAGCTTACTAATACGATACGA
>JAQZBD010000138.1 GCA_029239235.1 Herbinix sp. | reverse complement strand
ATAAATATATTCCGGTGCTATATCAATATCACCATTATGCCACACGATTACTCCGTACTCTACTTTTGCACTTTTAAATTCAATTTCATTCTCCAATGGAAACCTAGGTCATCAATCTTGAATACTTTTTCGGCGAAATACCAACCTTTTGTTTAAACACCTTACAGAATCTGTACTCATCGCAGTAGCCGACGGATACAGCAATCTCTGAGGATTTTAAATTACCTTTCACCAAAAGCTCCTTCGCTTTATCAATTCTTGTATTGTTAAGATATTCAAAGATAGTGATACCAATCTGCTTTTTAAAGATGCGGTTTAGGTAATCATAGTTTTGGCTCAATTTTTCACTAATCGTATCACCAGTCAGTTTTTTGTCATAATCTTGGTGAATCAGTTCAATAACCTCCTCAACCTTTTTACTCAACCTTACGACAGTTTCATCTCTCAAATTAAGCCTTTCTGCTGAAAAGTAGTCAGAAAGAATTGCAAGTATTTCAATGAATTTGCTGGAGCATATTAATTTGCAATGTTGGGACATATGATAGATGGAAGTAATTGCCTCGTCCGCTTTTGTGGTAAGTTCATTGAATGTATTAGAATCACTGACTCGGATATCCTTTGGTATGAAAAGCTTTGTCTTTTTGTAAAGCTCATCACTCAAGGTACTGCATTTATAGAATTCACTGCGATTCTCCGTAATAATACTTTCAATATGATCGATTTCCGAGCAATCAAAGATAGTAAAGACATTCGGCTTAAAGTGAATAAAATAATAATCGCAAAAATGTTCTTTGAAGCCGATGTGACTCTTGTCCGGTTCTAACAATAACATATCTCCACGCTCTAAGATATAGTCCTTGCCATTCTCATTGATAAACATTTTTCCGTCATTGACCAAATATAGAATATAGTCACTGCTTACTCTCTGAACATGTTTCCAGTCCGGCTTTGTCATATTCCTACCCATATGGGTAATTTGAGGCAAAAGTTCATTATCAAGACAATAAAACATCTGATTTCACTCCGTTCCTTTTGTAATATGACAAAAATAACACATAAAAATAAAAAATGCAATATGTCGCTGAAAGACAATTTTGGTCACTTCCAGACATTTCAAAACTTTTAAATTAATAATATAATAAATTAGGTATCATTAATAAATCTTTTGAGGAAACTTACTAGAGAAGGATATTACTGATATAAATTACAATAATTTACATAATTAATTTATGGAAACAAATTAAACTAGTATCTAAATTAACTTTGTTAACTGCTATATGCTATCATTTGCAGTTAATAATCTATTTAATTGTATTGGAGGAGCTAAATGTATAAAGCGGATGAAAAAAGATATGATCAAATGAAATATCTAAGATGTGGTAAGAGTGGTATTTTAATGCCTCGGATTGCACTTGGTTTGTGGCACAATTTCGGTTCTGTGGATTCCTTTGAGAATCAAAAGGCAATCCTTTTCAAAGCCTTTGACAAGGGGATAACACACTTTGATTTGGCAAATAATTACGGACCTGTGTATGGATCAGCAGAAGAGAATTTCGGTCGTATCATAAGCAAAGAGCTGCGTCCTTATCGTGATGAGCTATTGATTTCTACCAAGGCAGGCTATGATATGTGGCCGGGACCTTATGGGAATTTCGGCTCAAGAAAATATCTCGTCTCTAGCCTTGATCAGAGCTTGAAGAGAATGAATTTAGATTACGTTGATATTTTTTATCATCACAGACCTGATCCGGACACACCACTTGAGGAAACAATGGGTGCACTTTCTGATATCGTAAAGCAGGGTAAGGCGCTTTATGTGGGCTTATCAAACTACAAATCAGCTGAAACCAGAAAAGCTGCGGAAATTCTAAAGGCGAATAACACTCCTCTTTTAATTCATCAGCCAAGCTATAGCATGTTTAACCGCTGGGTAGAAGAGGATGGTTTGCTTGATACCTTAGAGGAGGTAGGAGCTGGCTGCATCTGCTTTAGTCCTCTTGCCCAAGGTATTTTAACGGATAAATATCTCCATGGTATTCCGGAAGGCAGTCGCGCTACCAGAAATCATTTCTTAAAATCCTCTGCTATTACACCGGAGGTACTTAATAAAGTTACCCTGCTGAATGAAATTGCGGCTGGAAGAGGACAGACTCTTGCACAGTTGGCTCTATCTTGGGTGTTAAGAAAGGATCGTGTTACTACTGTGTTAATCGGTGCCAGCAAAGTGGAACAAATTGAGGATAATGTTCAGATTATAGATAAGCTGGACTTCACCGAGGATGAATTAAAGGCTATTGAGAGCATTTTAAAGAGATAATTTAAAGATCGATTGGAAAAATTCAAAGATCGTATACAAGAACAAGAGGAAGCAGCTTGCTGCTTCCTCTTGTTCTTGTATATTTTCAAGCCACTCTTAGAAATCAAAGACTAGATAATCAACATTTCCTTTCACGGTGTTGGTTACCTGACACTCAACTGAGTGTTGATGGTTGTTAATGAACTATGCATCTTTTATAATAGTCATAAACTAGAAATCAACATGTGTTGGGTATTAAGAGGAAGGTATGGTTTATGAGAATGCTAGAATTGAATGAACTTTTTTCGAGCTCTGTATTTGATACACGAATTAAAAGTGATCAGATTAGCAAAAAGGAACGCTGGCTGGGATATTTTCTTGGCCCTATGGGGGCAATGTTTCTAAATTTTATTTTGGGAACCTATTTAAATGTTTATTATACGGATGTCCTGAATCTAAGCGGAGTATGGAACGGTATATTTCTAACCATATTTCCCATTGCATCAAAGGTAATCGTTGCTTTTACAAATTTTATCATGGGTCGTCTCATCGACCATACAAAAAGCCGGCAGGGAAAAGCAAGGCCTTGGTTACTGATCGGTGCCCCCTGCTTAAGCTTAAGCGGTATTTTACTATTTACCGTTCCCCAGGGCAGCGTATGGCTCCAGGTTATATGGATTCTAATCAGCTATAACCTGTATTATGGTTTTGCTTATACCATGTACAGTATGAGTCATATGCTGATGATACCTTTGTCTACAAGGGATTCAAAAAAGAGAGGTGGTTTATCGGTATTTACCAATGTATCCTGCAGTATGCTGCCCGGTGCCGTGTCGGCAATTTTGTTTCCGGCGTTGATTCTTCCCCTAATAGGTACGAATCAGACCGCTTGGATAACCTTTATGTCCATATTATCCATAGTAGCTTTTCCGCTTATAATAATAGAGTATTACTATACAAGGGAAAGAATTACGGAAGAGAATCGATTGGGAAATGATACAGTTATGAAAGCGGAGGGCTTATCCCTGAGAAAGCAGATGAAAGCCTGCTTAAAATCTCGGGAATGGGTTGTAATCATGATATTTACAACAGTCTGGACACTAACGACACAAATTCAAAACCTCAGCTTGTTTTATTACAGCAACTGGGTATTAGGTACCTATAATGATGGACATACGCAGGCAATTGTAAATGCAGTCGGTAATTTTCCCCTTGGCTTTGGGATTTTGATTGTATGGCCTCTTTGTAAGAAATTTAGTAAACGGAATGTAACCATAGCAGGTCTCATCATTGTAATAGCCGGAAGCGCGATATGTCTGATGAACCCAACCTCCATATATCAGGTATTGATAGGGCAGTTTGTTAAGGCTTGGGGTCTGATTCCGGTTACATATGTTATGCAGGCTATGTTAGCTGATACAATGGATTGTGTGGAATGGAGCAATCATTTCCGGTGTGATGGTTTTTCAGCCTCGGTTAACAGTATGATAACTAACCTATCCCAAGGGATTGCGGTCGGAGGGTTTAACTTTATGCTCTATTATCTGGGCTACGTGGCACCACATTCTGATGGAAGCTGGATAGAACAGAACCAAAATGTTAAGAGCTTTTTCTCCTTTGGATTTATTGGTTTGGCTATGCTGGCTTCGGTTGTAATGATTGTATTATTATCCTTCTTTCAGGCGGAGAAGAAACTTGAACGTATATCAAAACCTATAAAGCCGTAGCTTTAAATTACACTTTAAGAATTTTAATGAGGAGGATTTATATAATGGAATACAATTCAATACGTCCCGGGCAGGTGTGGTTGGACACAGAGGGTAAAAGGATAGCTGATCAATGGTTGAGAAAAGTGTTATGGTAAGGATAGATTTGAACCGCTCACTGTCAAGTAGATAGAGAGCGGTTCGCATTTTCAAACATTGTTAAATATAAATTTACTCTGAATTGTTTTTCAATTATTGTTACCCGATTAGCCAAAGAAGATATCCAGAGATGTATTGTTTACTGTTTCTAATTCAAATCCCTCTGGCAATTTAACCTTACAGTGCAATTGATCCTTCTTTTCCACTTCAATCTCGATAAAATCTTTTAGAACAGGGAGCCGTCCTTTATACTGCGTAATTCCATGTTCATGAAAACATAGTACTACCTTTTTGCTTTCACGATCAATCTGCTCAACACCGAGAATATTCTTATAAATCCAGTATACAACATAAGAGCCAAAGCCATGATTACAGCTCGCAGCAATATCATCGTGTTCCCATAAGGTGCCGGTAAGATCAACCATATGACCAAAATACTGAGTAGATTCCTGCAGCCATTGATTAATTAATCCTGCATTTGATAGAAGATCAAGTCTCAAAAAATTGCCGATAAAAGCATTTGCATAACCCACTTCCGGATAAGAAGCAGTCTTCTTTCTGATTGGACCAAAATCATGAATTAATGTGGACCAAAGCTTCTCATAGGTAGACTCTGTAGCAATTCCAAAGAAGAAGGCATAATACTGGCAAACCTCAGTCTTGTTTTTCGTGGCTTCCAGGGAGCCCTCAACTCTGATCGCATTATCAATGAAGAATTCACCGTCAAAGGATTGCCTGCGAATGGTTTCTTTTATTCGATTACTTTGTTCCAGATAAGAATCCATCTTATACATAGTTCCGACGATTTCTAAGGAAGCGGCATAGAGCATATTAGAGGGATAATTCACACCTTCGACATAGTCATTTGCTTTTGACCATTCGATAAAGACCCAACCGGGCAAGTTTTCTAATAATCCGTCCTCATTCAGATAAGCTTCGAAGAATCCGATAATCCCTAACACCTTCGCTTTTAATCTGGGAATAAGGGGACTGGAGGGATTACGCTTCGCATATTCCTTCAGTTGTATGATAAACCAGAGTGACCAGTTAGGAATATACATTCCGTAGGGTGAGCTAAAATCTCTATAGTTTACTTTTATATCTGCAGGGTAACACATGGGGATCATACCGTTAGGGAGACGATCAAAGCTTTCTGCCAGCAGGTAGTTTTCCAGAAAATTATCCTCCACCTTAGTATTACCGGATATCATATTGGCTGCTTTTGCCGTAAAGTAGCTGTCGCATAAATAGCCTCCCCGTTCACGGGATGGACAATCTGTAAATAAATCAACGGAATTTTGTCGGTAAGTCTCGATGCCAGCTTGGAATAATTCATTGATTTCTTTTTGACTACATTCGAAAGCTGCGGCATGTGTATCTGGGTTTGTGTATTCTCTTAGATAGAGCTCATGTATAAGGCATTTACCGGTGAAGTTAATCAATTTTAAAAATTTAAAGGTATACACCTCTAAGGATTCAATTTTATACTGACCTTTCTTAAGATCATAACCAATCACAGTATTTACTTGTGCACGCTTTAGATCTACATCACCATCAATGAGTGCTTCATCAAAAACAAAGTATAGATTGGTATCTTCTTCGACCTCTACCGTAGCGCCTATAAAACCGGAGAAATTCTTCTTAAACTCAAGTAACAGGGAGGTATTGCTCTGAATCTCATAGGGACTATGTCTATTAAAAGGCTCATTTAATTCTATAGTTTTTATTGGTACAGTCTTATTCAATAGTTCAACGGGGTTTACTACGACATCAGGATCTTCAAAGCCTTTCGTAATTTTCCCAACCATACGTGTAAACATGGGTCTCCAGGAGGAATCCTTTTCTTTATCTACAAGTATCTCGGCTTTCTTTAGAAGTGTGGTCGGGGTTAGTAACTGATAGTCAGGATAATCAAGGGAGCGATCTAATAAAAGTTTATCTTTTAAAACGTTTAAAGGTAGCATTTCTATAGTGCAATTACTGTTTGTTTTCCAGGAATTATTTGATTCAGCTAGCCTGTAATACTCAACGAAACCTCTCTGTAAGCTGTAGCGAGGAGTTTGTTGCACTCTTTCTGTCAATCGATGAGCGTTAAATAAAGAACCCTCCCCATTTGTTGAAGCCAGCACACAATTATTAGACACGATTTCCGCCAGCAGAAAGGGCTCTTGCTCCATGATATAACTGGTTTGAGTGTTGTACACCACAACCTCAATGGTAACAATATTACACTCAGCACTAAGCTTGTCAGTGAGATTGATGGAATCTACTCTAAAATGATTCTTAGCAGCGCGAGCTGGCCCGTAGCCAACAAATTCTCCATTAACGCAAATGCGATAAAGGGTAGCTGCGGCTATGTTTAAATAAGTTGGAGCCAATTCCTTAGTGTTGATAAGCGCATGAAAACCAACTACATAGTTCATCTCTGTGTGGGAGATATTAGGCCATACGGGTTTGGCAGTTAAAAAGAAATTCTTCTTCATCATTAGGTTATCACCTTTACTTTCTTTATAAGAATTGAATGAATATGGGAAAATTAATAAAATTGGAGTGCGGAGAAAATATCCTGCTTTAAGAATAGCAGAAGTAAGAAATGAGATATGAATTATTGTTGGTTGCCATGTATTATTGTGTGTTGAAAGAACATATGATATGCTGAATCTATAATAATAGAGATCTATATAGAAATATATTTCAATTATGTTCAGGTAATGGCTTAATGATATTAGTAAATACAGTATTAATCTAACAATAGAGGGATTAAAAATGAAAACATATAACTATTTATATACAGAACATGCGCTTCATGCAGAATATGAGGATACCTTTACCTATGAATGCGCAAAGTTGAAATTAATCTTAGAAAATGCTATTGCATCCGGGGATTTGGATTCTATAAAAAGGATTGCTGAAGGAACAACCAACAATAAATATTTAGAAGTAATTTATGATGAAGATTTACAAATACAGAAACTTTACATTGCATCAACTATTACAGCCTTTGTAGAGCTTTCGATTCGTCAGGGATTACCTCCGAATATTGCTGAATCTAATAAGCGTATTTATTACCGCCTTATTGCTGATTCGAAAACAAGTAAGGAGTTGACGAAATGCTATTTAGATATTGTGGAGGTGCTGATTCGAGGTATAAAAGAGTATAATTTGCAGAATTATTCGGTGCTAATCAAGCGAGCTATTGAGACAATCCATAATAATAAGTTTAAACATCTTTATCCCAGCGATATCTCTAAAACGTTGCACATAAACCGATCCCACTTATCTAGGAAATTTAAAGAAGAAGTAGGGATTACACTGACGGATTATATCACAAAAGTGAAGATGGATGTAGCAATTAGTCTAATTAAAAGCGGCTTATACAAGTTAGACCAGGTGGCAGAATTATTAGGGTTTTCCAGTTATTCTTATTTCTCAAGAGTTTTCAAGCGGTATTATTCAGTGGCTCCTAGTGAATTCATTTAGCATCGAAGATGACATCGTGACATTTTATCAGTTGATTTAAAAAAGAAGCGATTTCCTCGGCGCTCTCCTTCATACCACCCATGAACCAAGTACGTAGGATGCCTGCACACCCGGAGGCTAGAAAGGTATAGAGCCATTCCTGCTGTATCGGAGTTATTTTTACATGTCCCTTTAGCCAGTTGGATAAAATTAAATCTTTGCATTCGTAAAACAAGCGAATGAAGTATTTGGAGTTGTTATCATAGAGGATATATTTACTTGCATAGGGGAAGCTGTTTTGCAGAATTTTTACAAAATATAAAATCATGTCATCTCCATCGACAGAGTATTGTAGAAGATACTGTCTAATATCCGAAATGGAATCGTTCTGCATTTCCTTGGTTAAGGAATGAATATCATCATAATAGCTATAGAAGGTAGTGCGGTTGATTTCTGCCTTTTCACATACCTCCTTGACGGTAATTTTATGAGAGGGTCTATTCAGTAGCAAGTCCATAAAACTTTCCTTGATCACCTTCTTTGTGTAACGAATACGACGGTCTGATTTCATATGAAGCCTCCTAATTTTCAACACATTTCAAGTTGTGTTGGTTATCTGACACACGGTATGCTATTGATGGTTGTTTATGATCTTTGTATAAATTATAATAAATTTATACAAAAAAAACAACAGGTGTTGGGCGAGTTTGAGAGGGAAGTTTTATTGAATTAGGAGAAAGAATAGGAGAGATTAGTATCAGAGACTGAAACCTATCAAAAATAAGGAGGCTATGGGAAGATGAAGCAGTTTATCGTAGCAGGGAACACAAACCCGGAAGTGAGTCAAAGGGAGGCCTATGGTAATGAATAGTTTAATGAGCGTACTAGTTGTATGATTAGAAAAAAATATAAAGCGAAAAAAGAAAGGACTTGCTTATGAAATATATCTGTAATCCTATTAATCTTGAGTATAAGTATCAGTTTAATGAAAAACCGGATCATAGTGGTTTGGTAATAAACCGCGAATCAGCCGATCCATCCTTAGTATTATTTCATGACCTATATTATCTGTTTCCTTCCATGACAGCAGGCTTCCTAACCAGCAATGACCTGGTGGACTGGAAATTTCATGAATTCTGTAATGAAATGCCCATCTATGATTATGCTCCAGATGTAAGAGTAATCGGTGATTACCTTTACTTTTCAGCATCAAAGAGAAATGAGAACTGTCATTTTTACCGGACAAAGGATCCTATTAATGATACCTTTGAAATCATTGAGGGAAGCTTTCCTTTTTGGGATCCCAATCTGTTTTGTGACGATGACGGAAGAATCTATTTTTACTGGGGCTGCTCTAATGTGACGCCCATCTACGGAGTAGAATTAGATCCAATAAGCTTTAAACCGTTGACAGAGCCACTTATTATGTTCGGAAGCAGGGTGCAGGAGCTTGGCTATGAAAGAAATGGGGAAGACCATATTCCGTTCAAGACACCTGAGCAGATTGAGGAAGCGGTTCAGGCAATGATAAAAAGCATGCCCAATATGCCGGAAGAGCATAAAAAGACACTATATAAATATATGGGAAATGATCCATATATTGAAGGCGCATGGATGACAAAGCATAATGGTAAATACTATCTACAATATGCAATTCCGGGAACCCAATATAACGTGTATTGCGATGGTGTATATGTGGCAGATGCGCCTTTGGGATCATTTACTCTGGCAAAGAATAATCCATTTTCCTATAAACCAGGTGGCTTTATTACGGGAGCAGGTCATGGTTCCACCATGGAGGATAGAGCAGGAAAACTATGGCATACAGCTTCCATGCGCATCAGTGCTAATCATATCTTTGAGCGCAGATTAGGATTATGGCAGGCTGGCTTTGATCAGGATGGAGACCTCTTCTGTGATCAAAGATACGGTGATTGGCCAATTAATATAGAACAACAGCCCTGGGATAAGCCAGAATGGATGTTGCTGTCTTATGGTAAGGAAGTAACCGCTTCGTCCGGTGAAGGATTAAAAAATGTAACGGATGAAAACATACAGACCTGGTGGAAGGCCGCATCAGCAGAGCCGAATGAATGGATCCAGCTTGATTTGGGTAAAGCTTATGACGTAAGAGGAATTCAGATCAACTTTGCCGATGACCAGATCCAGTCAGCAATACCTGATGGAGAAGTATTGCATGGAGAAGGACATGGAAAACGTTATTTGGATCAAAGAAGTTATGTGACCAGATGGCTGTTAGAAGGTTCACAGGATGGAAATACATATTTTGTCATAGAGGATAAATCAAAGGCTGCGACAGATCTATCCCATGATTTTATTGTCAGAGAAGAAGGAATACAGGTCAGATATATAAAGCTTACGGTGAAGGAACTACCTTTTGACCAGACACCTTGTATCTCAGGTCTCCGTGTATTTGGAACGACAGAAGGAGAGCTGCCACAGCAGCTTCAAAAGGTAACAGCAGAAGTCTCCGCTCCTTTGGATGTTTTGGTACAGTGGGAAGAGACAGAGGCGGTTGGCTGCAATGTTCTATGGGGTTATGCTCCGGATAAATTATATCACAACTACCTCGTACACGGGAAAACAAGTCAAAGAATAGGTGCTTTAATAAAAGGGGAACCTCTTTACGTCAGAGTGGACACCTTTAATGAAGTTGGAATAACGGAAGGGACTGTACA
>JAQZBD010000137.1 GCA_029239235.1 Herbinix sp. | reverse complement strand
GCATTCTCCAATGCCCACCGGTTTTCCCAGTCATAAATAACAGCAACCTTTGCATCAACATTGGTTCCGCATAATTCATTTACTAATTCCAAATCAATTCCTACTTTTTTTATCTCCTGAAATACTCTGGTATCCATTTTGCCATAATGATCTATTACTGCCCCGTGAAATTTTTCATAAGAGCCCCTGCTTTGACGAATCTGAAAATATAATACGCTGTCCGACCCATGAGCTAATGCCTGCATCGAAGCTGCCTCTAACATTCCCGGTCTCTTTAACTTACTCACACTCTGCCAGTTTGTAGCGGATGGACAGGATTCCATTAATATAAAAGGCTTTCGTTGAATACTTCTCATAATGTCATGCTGCATGGCATTATCTAATGCTGTATGGCACTCCGAGCCTTTATGCCACGTTGGATAGGTATCCCACGAAATAAAGTCCAGGACATCAGCAAATTTATGATAATTCAAATCTCTGAAATTATACATCATATTTGTAGTCACTGGCTTGTTTGATCCTGCTTCCCTAAGTGTTTTAATTTCATGCTTTACGAAATCTACCGTTCTGTCAGTTACGAATCGACGCCAATCCAAATTCAAACCATGCAGATACATTTCTCCTTTACTAGAAGTGCTTTCTACTTGTTCAAAACACTGATAGGTATGACTCCAGAATGAGGTATTCCAACTTTTGTTCAGTATATCAATAGTACCATACCGAAGCTTCAGCCATTCATGAAACTTCTCCTGACACATTGTACAATGGCACTCTCCTCCAAACTCATTGGAGATATGCCAAGCTAAAACACCAGGATGCTTACCAAATCTTTTTGCTAGCTCATGATTGATCAAATGTACCTTTTCTCGGTACATCGGCGATGTATAGCAATGATTATGCCGAAATCCATATAAATCCCTTTGTCGCGCTTCATCCACTCTTAAAACTTCAGGATAGCTGTCAGCAAGCCATTTTGGCTTTCCGCCTGATGGTGTTGACAAGAAAATTGAGATTCCATTTTCATAAAGAGTATTTATTCTTTCTTCCATCCATCCAAAATTAAATTTGCCTTCTTCCGGCTCCAAGGCTGACCAGGAGAATATCCCCATGGAAACCACATTGATATGAGCCTCCTTCATGTACTCAATATCTCTTTCCAATATTTCTGGATATTCAAGCCATTGCTCCGGATTATAATCTCCACCATAGAGCAGTTTATCAAATCCACTAAAATTATCGTTCATAACATTCTCCTCTCATCATAAAAAATGCCAGAAAAATATTTTTTTATTCTTCTGGCATTCACAAAATTTATTCATTATAAATATTAGAAGTTTTCCTTTATCAAATTTCTTTTATAAAAACACTTGGGCAAATATCTATGCCACCAACTACTTGATTCGGATCTCATATACCGGCTGTAATTCTGTCTTATTTAATTTTCCCAGGTAGGCATCTGCATGCTCCATACGTGCAGCCATAGGTGAATCCACATTAACATTTACGCCTTCTTTTAGTGGGGTAATATAGATGGTAATTGGATTTTCCTTTAAACAAGCTTCAAATGACTTAAGGCCTAATTCCCAAGAGGTACCATTATAGAAATTATCATGTATCATTTCCCCGTTGATAAACGCCTGCCCTATATCTCCTTCATAATTCACCTTAAGTATCACATCCTTAAGACCCTCCATATAGTCTTTCGGAATAGAAACTGTAAATCGGGTCGACCCTATTTGTTTAACCGAGGCGGATAATACTTTCGGCTCTGTAACAACCAGGTAACTTCCCAAAACCGACGTGTCCTCTAATCGCTTTGCTTGACTTCCTTCCAGCAAATCTGCTGGATAAGTTCGGAGTATATTTTCGGCCTTCTGGGTTTCCAGACGAATCCCAAGCTCATCCACCAGTAGTGCCCCTTCTGCAAATATCAGCGCTTTTCCCTCCAAATCAAACATTTGATCCGACAACTTACGATCCACGCATAAAATCTCAATTGCTTTACTTCGAATTACAACATTAAAACTTTCTACCTGTTTTTGAGGATCACATGAATAGAACTGGTTGCCTTGGCTGGTAATTGCTTTTTCTTCAAAACAAAATTGGGGTTTTTTCATGCCCTCCGGCCTGAGAAATACATAAGTCCTTTTCTTGTCAGTGGAAAGTACAGTTACCGGCTGAACCGTTGCCCATTCCAAAGTGATTCCACCCAGATCCAGTCCAAAGGGCAGAATGCAGTTTTCATCCATTTCAAGTCCGATCTCTTCAAACTTTATTGTATGTTTCGTACCTATAATCTCAATCGATTCATTCTCCTTCGGACAAGTAACTTCGTGATCCTGAAAGTTATTGATAAACAGGAAACCTTTTGTTCCATCGGTGCGAAGTGCGTACCGCAGAGTATCCAAATCCTTGGGGACTATCTCTGATGCATTTTCAGGAAGCACTGTTTTTAGCCCACACAAATCTTGACTGAATGCCCTGCAGAAATAATGTATTGTTTTTAATCTCTGATAGGATTCTCTTACCTGTCCGAATTCCCCTAAGGCAGCCTGAAAATCGTAAGATTTCTTACATACCTGACTTTCATTTAAAAAGACTCCCTTCTTTCCTTTTGGGTTAGTACCACCTTGGAACATATAATACCCAAGAAAGTTACAACCAGAGGCAATCTTAATATTAGCCATTGCATCAACACTTTTATATGGTAGGATAAAACGGTAGTTATAAGAGCACATCATACCTCCGCCCATTTCACAGCAGGCATAAGGTCTTTCTTCCGGTAAATACGTTGGTTTGAAGTCATCGCTTTCCTTCCGATCATTATTATGGAAATCCTGATACAGATACTCTTCCGTAGCAGGATGTGCCCCTTTTTTATCATAAAAAAGCCATGGACGGTATGCATAACCACCCCATAGAGGCAAAGTAGAATCCGGTGCTATTGCTCCTCCCCAAGCTGTACAGGTATAAAATGGAGTACTAATTCCACATTTTTCTGCTTCCTCTTTTAAACGAAGGATATATGTTTCACCCTCCGTTCCTCCATTCACCCATTCGTTGCTGATTCCGGTGGTCTGCTCCCAAGGCGAAGAAGAATGCATATATTCATTATCGATCTGAGCAGCTATGATTGGCCCGCCGTCTTGATATAGAAAACCTTTTATTTCATCTGCTATGTGATGATATAATCTTCTGGCATAGTACATAAATCCTTCGTTTGTATCACGTACCTCAAATGGTTTACCATAGAGCCAATCCGGCAGACCTCCGTTACGAACTTCGCCATGGTCGAATGGACCGATTCTTATGATCACATACATGTTGTGTTTTGCACATAGTTGTATGAACTTTCGTAAATTCCGGCATCCTGTAAAGTCAAACTCTCCTTCGATTTCCTCATGATGTATCCAGAAAATATAGGTAGCTATCATATTGATACCGCACATTTTCATTTTAATAATTTCGTCTTCCCAGCGCATTTCATCCATTCTGGAAAAATGAAATTCTCCGCTAATACCGAAAAAAGGATCATTATCTTTTGTCATATAATAATTGGTCAACCCTATCGTTTTACCATCTGGGTCCTTTCCCTGAAAGTCTTCCCCTATTAAATAAATCTTTTTTTTATTTAAATTTGCAATCGTGATTCGATGGTTCATTGATTTCTCCTTCTCAATTAGAAAGGCGCACCTAACCTTTTACCGCCCCTGCCGCTAACCCTTTGATAAAGTATTTCGATCCTATAGAAAAAATAATTAAAATTGGAAGCACTGCAATTGCCAGGGCCGCTCCTCTTGCTCCCCAATCCTGTGTATATGCTGTTGCCAATGTTTGAATGCCAAGTGGAATTGTGAACTTATTACTCTGCGTCAACACAGTGCTCGGCATCAGGAAATTATTCCATGACCATAAAAATACTAACATAAACAATGTGCCTATAGCGGGTCTTATCATAGGCATAGCAATGCTAATGAAAGTCCGAAACTCTCCGGATCCATCGATCCTAGCGCTTTCAATCAGTTCCTTTGGAAGTGAGTTCTTTAGATACTGTGTTATAAAAAACACCCCATAGGCACTGGCTCCCCATACTAAAATTAAGGGAATATGGGTATTGATCAAATTCAGATTTTTCATCTCAATCGTATAGCCTATCAGACTTATCTGTCCGGGTATCATCATACTCGCTAAAATGAAGTTAGATAAAAACTCTCTTCCCTTAAACCGATATATTGTCAATGCATAAGCCGCCATTGCACTGATGAATACGCAAAGTATCCCGGATATGGATGCTGTATAAAAGCTATTCCAGTAATATCGGAGAAATCCGCCTTCTATTATCGTCTGAATATTCTCAACAAGCTTACCACCAAACATCAACAAATTCCCCTGATAGATTTCCGAGGTGCTATGCGTAGCCATTGATATTATGAAATAAAACGGGATGAGAGAAATAACACTTATAACAAGAAGCGGTATTATAAACAATAATTTTTTGAGTTTTATCATTCTTCTGTCTCCTCCTTCCGATTGATAATTTTTGAAACAATAATACTGACAATCAATACGATTACAAAAATACCATAAGAAACAGCCGCTCCATATCCCAGCCTTGTTGAACTCTTAAACGTCTGATCAAAGAAATAAATCATAAGAGTAAGACAAGATCTGTCCGGTCCGCCTATACTGCTATTGATGTTACTAAACAGCAAATATGGTTCATCAAAAAGCTGGAATCCACTAATAATACTGGTAAGTAATAGGAAAATTGTAATTGGTTTCAAAAAGGGAACTGTAATTTTCCAGAACACCTGAAAAGAGTTAGCACCATCTACCTTTGCGGCCTCAGATATTTCTTCGGGTATCGTGGATAATCCTGCCAGATAAATCAACAGATAATAACCCACATTCTTCCAGATAATCAAGATAATTACAACTAGACGAGCCATTGTGCCACTTCCCAACCAGTTAATCCCTTCCGTAAGAATTCCTATTTGAATTAATACATTGTTGACAATACCTGTAGACCAATCAAACAAAAAAGAAAAAATAATACCGATAGCAACAGGAGTGGTAATATACGGGAGAACATTAATTGTCTGAAACAGACGGCTTGTCTTCCTTAGTTTATATAACAGAACCGCAAGAAGTAATCCTCCCAAAATCAGAATGGGAATATAAATTATCATAAATAGGAATGTATTACCCAAAGATTTATAGAACAATTTATCTTGGGTAAATAATCTCACATAATTGGCAAAACCTACGAATTTTCTGTTTGCCTCTCCTGCTACACTATCCCAATTGGTCAAACTGATCATAAATGAATAGATTGTTGGGTAGATAAAAAACATGAAATAAAATCCTAAATATGGAAGCAAAAATAAATACGGCCATTTTTGAATAGATTTCACCTTACCATAAGCTCTTTTCATCAAATTAACATCCTTTCAGTAAAAGGACGCTGTGTGACGACACAACGTCCTTCCTATGTATTATTCTACCGTGTAATCTGGAAGTTTCATTTCCAGCTCCTCTTTTAACTTCGCCATAGCCTGATCAGCTGTCATATTACGATCGTTATTTAAGGTAGTTGAAATCAGGTTTAACGTCTCATGAACAACATTATCATCCAAATTCATATTTCTGGATTTGATATTCGGAATGATCTCATCCAGGAAATAAGCTCCAAGGTCCTGATCGCCAAACCATTTGCTTTTAAAGCTTTTTAACTCAGGAGCCTCTTCATATGGCTTAATTGCTGATGTCAAGAGTCCTATAGAATTCAATGCTTTAGCGCCTTCTGTTGATAAGGTCGCAAATCTAATAAATTCCCATGCTAAGCGTTTGTCTTTACATGTTTTGGAGATACCTAATGTTGTTCCTCCCCAGCTGATATTACCTTCAGGAGCATTCATAAGTCCCCAGTGTCCTGTTGTCTCCCCTTCCGGATCATTCGGTTCAATTGTAAACGGTACTGACCAAGTAGCACAACCGGCAAAAATATGTTTTCCCTCACCAAATGATGCATACCATGCAGGGGTCCACGCTTCCAACTTATCTACAATGTTCGTATCTCTAAATTCACACGTAAGATTCAAAGAGCGTTGAAAGTTTTCTGTGACCTTGATTACAGTTCCATCAATCCAGGTTTTACCTCCCTGTTCACGAATAAATTGCTGTGCATCAGCCAACCCTGGCCACATATAGATCGTTCCGCCACTTTTTTCATAAACTTCCTGTCCCTTTGCAATAAACGATTTCCAGTCTGGAAACATTTTCTCCAATTCCTTCGGGTCATCAGTCCCAAAATATTCCTTTGCCAGATCCTTTCGGTAAGCAATACCTGCCGGACAAAGGGATTGCTCGATTCCACATACCTGACCTTTGGAATTTACCATTTTAGGATGAAGATACTCGTATACTTCAGAGATATCGAAATTATACGGTGCATGGGATAAATCTTCCCACATATCTAATTCAAATACTTTTGCTCTGGAATCAATAATTGACCATGCAACATCCGGAAGCTCCGTTCCTGTAGCCAACGCAGTCTGATATTTTTGAAGCGTGTCACCGTTTGCCATAGGTGTATACTCAAATTTGACATTAGGATATTTCTTCATAAATGCGTCTGTAACCGCCTTATAATAAGGATCATCCCACCCCCACATTGTTAAGGTACCTTCATAATCCTCCGGAAGGGGCTGACTATAATCGTCTGATGACACAGTTTCGTTACTTCCTTCCTGTGTCACGCTCTTATCAGAATCAGTACTTTCACTATTCTTTGTACTACATCCTGCAATCAGACCCGCTGCCATTGTCATGGCTATCGCTAATGCCGCAATTTTGTTAATGCTTTTTTTCATAAAAATTAGATCCTCCTTCTTCAAATTGTGTGTTCAGCTTAACATCTTTCTTTTACCGTGCACATAAGACAATCTAAAGAATTTGTTCTCATTCTATAGTTTCTTTGCCTCTTTTATTACAGGAAGATGCAGCTCAATTTTTGTTCCCCCAGAGGTTCTTCTTTGGATTTTCATTCCATATGGCTCTCCATAAAGATACCTTATACGATCCCGAATATTGCTGATTCCTATATGCTTACGCCCATTCTGTTCATACACAATCGTTTCACTCTCTTCAAACCGTCTCAGGCTCTCGTCATCTATTCCAATTCCATTATCCTTCACTATTATGTACAGCAAATCGTCCTTTTCAGTGATAATAATGTTTATAACCCCTGATCTATCCAGCGGTAAGATGCCATGTAGAATTGCATTTTCAACCAATGGCTGTATGATTGTCTTAGGAATGAGATACTGCTTTAATCTATCTTCACACTCAAGTTCAACCTGAAAGGTACCTGGATAACGATATTCCTGAATCGTTATATAACGATCAGTTAATTCTAACTCCTTCTCAATTGTTATATCGATATTATGCTCACCGACATTCAACGTTTCCTGCAGTGTATATATTAGTGAAGTTCCAATTTTAACAATTCTTTCATTTTTTTCTGCAGCTGCAAGATATACTACTGTATTTAAAACATTATAAAGATAATGAGGATTAATCTGTGACAGCATAATATCAAACTCCATCTCCTTCATATGCTTTTCATATAGAATCCTTTCGTCTATATCGCGACGGATTTCTGTCAGTAATTTTTTAAAACATTCATATAAAGTCTGTATTTCATCACCAGTATGAATCATTTCCTCCGTATCCAGGTTATTATAATCCATTTTTTCCATTTGTTCCGACAACCGAGTAATTGGTTGAATCATGTTTTCCATAATTCTTGAGGTTGATACCACAATCAAAACCATAGAGAATAAAAAAGATATTAAAAAGAATTCAAACACATAACTACTTCTCTGCCATAAATATTGATTTGTAATTAGTATTAATAATTTCCATCCCGTTGAATTAATGTTCTCACAGATCAGATATCCTCCCTCCACCTTGTATACACCATCAGCATTAATGCTTTCGCCACCTTCAATATACTTTCTAATTTTACCGTCCCTGTCTTGTTCATAAAGAATTCTGTTATCATTCCCTAGCATACAGACGTTTTCGTACACTTTTCCATATGTACGGATTTGTTTCAGGAAATAATCCAGATATATTTCCATATACAATGTACCCTGTTGACTTCCAAAATCATGAATATTCCACATTTTGGCCCGATAGCATATAACAGGCTGGATTTTTCCTGTGTCCAGACCATAATAGGGATCAGAATAAACAAAATCTGCTCTTTCATTATATTGCTTAAATTCCTCAATTGCGAATTTGCGGTTTAGGTAGTCCTCTTCCATAGTATTAGTGCTGCTACTATAGCGTTCTCCATCCTTTAATTCCAGAAAAGAGGATCCGATATATGTACGAAGGCTATTATAAAATATCAATCTCTTAATGATATTATCTTTATTACTTACTCTCTGAAATTCATCTTCAAAAGGCTTCTTTTCTAATGTTTTTTGAAGAACCTCATCTACTATAATACTCCGTGCAATATTTTCTATATCTTCCGTCATAAATGTAATTTGATTTGATAGCTGGCGCAAGTTTACTCTTTCGTCCGAAATTTTCTGTTCCCTTACTACCTTTTCAAAATATAAGTAACCGGTTATCGTGCTAATTATCATGGAAGCTGCCAAAACAATGGATATGTTCAGCAATATTCTCCACTTTAGTTGCTTCTTTCTTACTAACTCTCGCTCCATTTTTTATACTCCTGCGGCGTAATTCCGACTGCTTTTACAAAAATTTGACTAAAATATTGGCTTGTTTTATATCCTACATGTTCCGCAACTTCTGAAACATTCATATTTCCTTTTTGTAAAAGCCGCTTTGCTTCTTCCACCCTATAATTTGTAAGATACTTCAAAAAGGTGATTCCCACTTCATTCCTAAATATCTGCCCCAAATATACCCCGTTCATCTGGAATTGTTCTCCCAGTATCTCTAAACTTATCTCCTGTCTGTAATTTTTCCGGATATAACGCATTAATTCCACCACGAGTTTCGAGTATTTTTTTGATTCTCTATCATGTATCTGAACATATAAATCAGAAAAGCATTCCATATAATATTGTTTAATATCATGAATCTTAAACATTTCGCCAGCCAGGATACGACGGGAAATCCCTTCCTTTTCTTCAAGTTCCTGAAGTAGATTTTCTAGTAAATCAAGTAATTCTCTGAATGCTCCTAATTTATATCCAGGATATATTGTCATTTCGAACAAGTACTGAATAAAGCCGCCTAGTCCATTCGTTTCTTCGTAGATCGCAATCTGCAGCTCCTTTACCAACTCATTAAAATTAATTTTATCATTCAACTCCGGACTGGGTAGCCTGTCCAAGCAATAAGCCTTACAGGAATCCCAAAATACAGCGTAACGGATTTGCTGTGACATTTTCCGAAAAATACTACTGATTTCCGATTGTCGGATTTCATTACTGTAAATTATGTTAAACCAACACTCTGGTATCTCTGATAGTTTAGTACAGACTCCTGCAATTTTACGTTCAATTACACTGCTCACTAGGTATTTACTGGCAGTATTTTCAATTCTATATAAAACCATCAGATTATTGGAGGTTATCTGTGCGTATGCCACATAGTGTAATTTATCCTCGATTCCTTCTTCCAAAACCGCTGAAAGCATTTGCAGTTCTTCGCTAATCCATTCACTATCATTATATAACCCTTTATAATAATTATTATTTTTATGAATCATCATCAGTAAAAGTCGGTTACCGAGCTCAAGAGTCCCTCTTTCCTCCGAACTGGTATGGTTATATATTAATTGATTCATGAAATATTTCTGGTAAATTTTTTTCCTTTTTGCTCCTTCTGCTAATTTTTCCTTCACCCTGATTAGTTCCTTCATTAGTGATTCCTCACACAACTCATGCTTTAAGAGATAGTTGGATACGCCATACTGAATCCCTCTCTGCGCATACTCAAAATCCTTATATGCTGATACCAAAATAATAATAATATCCGGATTCCGCTGTTTCAAATGTATCGTTAGTTCGAGCCCATCCATTACAGTCATTCGGATATCTGATATTATAATATCAGGCTTTACTTTTTCATACAGATCAAGTGCACGTTTTCCGTTCGTAGCGCAGCCAACAATACAATATCCATTTTGCTCCCAATCGATCATATTCTGGAGATAATCTAATGCCAGCACTTCATCATCTACCAACATAACATTAATCATACTGCTTCCCACT
Source organism: Herbinix sp. (assembly GCA_029239235.1). Taxonomy (GTDB): domain Bacteria; phylum Bacillota; class Clostridia; order Lachnospirales; family Lachnospiraceae; genus Mobilitalea. Next base: position 121 of record JAQZBD010000137.1, on the reverse strand, counting down.
TTCTCTCTACTCGTTTTATGTATATATTAGCATAGTTTTACTACTATATTTTATAGTTTTTGTTCAAATTCTATATTTTTAATGATTCAATTTTTCGCTTCTCACAACATAATTTTACTAT